>NZ_JBALOS010000063.1:0-5036 GCF_036962765.1 Neobacillus drentensis | reverse complement strand
ACTAAATACACATTATTACGTAAAATATAAATTTGACGTAATAATGTGTATTTAGTAAAATATAGAAGCGGGGTGATTTTATGGTAAACCAATCAAAGCAGCAACAATTCCAAAAACTACAAACGTTACTCAATGAACTTCCATGGTATGTTGATGAATATATCAATCATAAATTACGTAAGCTTTCGACGGCTTCCTTATTCAATTACTGCCATGATTATAAGATCTTTTTCAACTGGATGATTAATGAGCGTCTTTGGGATGGCAGCGTGAATGATATCCCTTTAGAACGGCTAGAGAAAATGACGGTATTAGAGGTCGAAGGTTTTTTGAACTATCTCCACTACCAATTAAATAATAAAGAACTTACTGTAAATCGGAAATTATCGGCATTAAAATCACTTTTTAATTACATGCAGAATATTGCTGAAACTTCAGAACTTAAGCCATATATTAATCGAAATGTCATGGCGAAAATCGAATTTAATGAGGTAAAAGACAGCATGGAAACCAAAGCAAATAAAATGGAAGGTAAAATCCTTCTGGGAGATGAATATGAAAAATTTCGCCTATTTGTCGCTAACGATTACGGAGAATTAAACAAAGACAACAAAAAAATTTATAACTTTTATCAATTAAATAAAGAACGGGATACGGCCATTGTGTCGTTAATCCTAGGATCTGGTCTTCGCCTATCAGAGCTGGTTGGGATTGAATTAGACGATATCGATTTTAGCAAGTACTGTGTCAGAGTCATTCGTAAAGGAAATAAGGAACAATTTGTTTACTTTAGCCAGGTGGCGATGGCTGATCTGCAAGATTATCTATCTATTAGAACGGCAAAGTATCAGGTCGAGAAATCCAATAAGGCATTGTTTATTTCTGCAAAAATGGGTCCTAAAGGTAAATCACGGCGATTAACCGCTCGATCCGTTGAAAAACTGATTGAAAAATATGCAACTGCATTTGGGAAACCATCCTTATCGGTACATAAGCTGCGTCATTCATTTGCAACCAGATACCATGCGGAAATCAATGATGTACCAAAATTAAGACGGCAATTAGGTCATTCATCGATCCAAACGACGATGATATATACCCACATTAAGAATGATGACCTGAAAATAGCAGTCGATAAGATGGATATGCCGAAAGAACAATTGGAATAATAAGCGGACTGTCACATTTATGGCAGTCTTTTTCCACTTTTTATCAGTTTACATAATATTATTATGTAACTAAATAATGAAAATATCTCAGTTCCAAAGTATACTTAAGATAATGAGACAGAACAAATTTTTTATTATTTTTCATTTTCAAAAATAAAAAATGCGTTTAGAAAGCCCTTTGGCCTCCCAAACGCATTTTTTTATCCTATATCTTTCAGTGAATTGTTACCGGTAAATTGACTATTATATAGATCTGCATAAAAACCTTCTTGCGCAAGCAATTCCACATGAGTTCCTTTTTCAATCACACTTCCATTATTCATTACGAGGATTAAACCTGCATCACGAATTGTCGACAATCTGTGTGCAATCACAAAGCTGGTCCTCCCTTTCATGAGATGATTCATCGCCTTTTGAATTTGCACCTCTGTACGCGTATCGACGCTGCTGGTCGCTTCATCAAGAATAAGGATGGCCGGATTTGCAAGGATTGCCCTCGCAATCGTTAAAAGCTGTTTCTGGCCCTGAGAAATATTGGATGCTTCTTCATTTAATATCGTATTATACCCATCAGGTAAAGTTCGAATAAAGTGATCTGCGTTGGCAGCACGAGCTGCAGCCACCACTTCTTCTTTCGTTGCTCCCTCTCTCCCGTAGGCAATATTATCAAAAATGGTACTATTAAACAGCCAAGTATCCTGCAGAACCATACCAAACAAGCTCCTTAGGTGCTCCCTTTTTAATTCTCTCGTATCGATTCCATCAATTAATATTCTTCCAGAATTAATTTCATAGAATCGCATGAGCAAATTAATAAGTGTTGTTTTTCCGGCCCCTGTAGGTCCGACAATTGCTACGGTCTGGCCGGGTTTCACCTCTAATTGCATATCTTTGATTAAGATTTCATTTTCCTCATAACCAAAAGTAACATGTTCAAATGTAACTTCACCCTTTGGCGCAGTAATGATCTGCGCATTAACAGCTTCTGGGATTTCTTCGGTTTCATCCAATATTTCAAACACACGTTCGGCACTGGCGACCGTGGATTGAATAACATTAGCAATTGAAGCAGTTTGAGCAATTGGTTGGGAAAATTGACGAGCATATTGGATAAAGGCCTGAATATCACCGATTTCAATCGCCTTTTTCGTTACCAAGATTCCACCAACGACTGATACCAGAACATAGCCAATATTATTGATAAATGACATCAGCGGCATGATCATCCCGGAAACAAATTGTGCCTTCCAGGCCGATTGGTAGAGAGTTTCATTGATTCCCTCGAATTTTTCAATCGATTTCTGTTCATGGCCAAACACCTTGACTACTTTATGACCAGTATACATTTCTTCGACGTGCCCATTTAGTTTGCCGAGTGATTTCTGCTGTCCTTTAAAATACAGTTGTGACCTTTTGGCGATCTTTGCAATGGCTATTCCACTTAGTGGCAATGTCACAATCACAATCAGCGTCATTAAAGGACTAATCGATAGCATCATAATAATAACGCCAATAATTGTGACAACAGAGGTAATCAACTGGGTTAAACTTTGCTGCAAGGTCGTGCTGATATTATCAACATCATTGACCGCACGGCTGAGGATTTCACCATGGGTACGAGAATCAAAGTACTTTAACGGCAGCCGGTTTAGTTTCTCCTCGACCTCTTTACGAAGGTGATAAACGGTCTTTTGCGCTACACCTGCCATGATAAATTGTTGAATATAGGCAAATATTGCACTTAAAATATAGAGGCCAATGAGTAAAATAATAATTTGACCGATATAATCAAAATCGATTTTAGCCCCGGGGACTCCCCTAAGTTTCATCATCAAACCTTCAAATAATCGGGTCGTAGCCTTCCCCAAAATTTTTGGGCTGACAATCGCAAAGATTGTACTGATTATTGCCGTAATTAAAACCGCCAGAAGCTGTACTTTATAAGGCTTTAGATAGCTGATTAACCGATTTAAAGTTCCTTTAAAATTCTTTGCTTTTTGAACAGGCATACCCATTCCCATCGGGCCAAAGCCACCACCCGGACCAGGTCTGCGTGCCCCCGTATCTTGATTTTGTTTTTGATTGGAATCCTTACTCATGCGATTTCCTCCTCTGACAGCTGTGACAAGACAATCTCGCGATAAACAGCACTCGATTCCATCAAATCTTTATGTTTACCGATTCCACAAATCTCACCGTTATCGAGGACAATAATCTGGTCAGCGTCTATTATGGTGCTCACACGCTGGGCCACGATTAAAACTGTTGAGTTTCCAGTTTCATTTTTAAGTGCAGTGCGAAGCTTCGCATCTGTTTTAAAATCCAATGCCGAAAAGCTGTCATCAAATATATAGATTTCCGGCTTTCGAACAAGTGCTCGAGCAATCGCCAAGCGCTGTTTTTGTCCGCCAGAAACATTTGTTCCCCCTTGGGAGATAACGGCATCAAAGCCCTCGGGCATGTTTGAAATAAATTCTTTCGCTTGGGAGACATCAGCGGCATGTTCAACCTCTTCTGCTGTTGCATCTTCTTTTCCATACCGGATGTTCTCTGCAATCGTTCCAGTAAAAAGGACGGATTGCTGGGGAACAAACCCGATTTTTTCACGAAGTTTTTCTTGCGTCATATACCTGACATCGATCCCATCAACAAGAACTTTACCGCTATCGACATCATAAAAGCGCGGAATCAAGTTAATGAGCGTTGATTTTCCTGAACCCGTTCCGCCAATAATGGCCGTCACTTCACCCGGTTTGGTCGAAAATGAGATATTTGAAATTGCTGGCATTTCCGCCCCTGGATAACTGAATGTTACATCTTGGAATTCAACATAGCCTTTTCCCTCTCCAGTTTTAGATAAGGTTGGATCCTTAATATCTGCTACCGTTTTTAGAACTTCATTGATACGAACGGCAGATACCGATGCCCTAGGAATCATTACAAACATCATCGACAGCATAATGAACGAAAACATGATTTGCATCGCATATTGGATAAACGCCATCATATCTCCAACTTGCATATGACCGTTGCTAATCCGAAGACCGCCAAACCAGACAATGGCAACAGAGGAAAGGTTAAGGACTACCATCATAATTGGCATCATCGCGGCCATGATTTTATTGACCGTAATAGCCGTTTGCGTTAAATCCCAGTTAGCTTCATCAAAACGCTTCTTCTCATGCTCCACTCGGTTAAAGGAGCGAATAACACGAATACCAGTTAAGTTCTCGCGTAAAACCCGATTGAGATTATCTAATTTTACTTGCATCGCTTTAAAAAGCGGAATACCTCTTCTTGCAATGACCACAATTGCCAGCACGAGAATAGGCAAAGCAACAGCAAGAACTAAGGTAAGTTTGGCATCTTTTGAATACGCCATAATAATCCCACCAATACACATCATCGGTGCCATGGCCATCATTCTTAGCATCATCACTAGTACCTGCTGGATTTGAGTAATATCGTTGGTGGTTCTCGTAATAAGAGATGCCGTTCCAAGCTTATCAAACTCATGTAACGAAAAGTTTCCAACATGTGAGAAAATTTTGCTCCGCAATAACTTTCCAAAGCCTGATGCTGCTTTTGCTGAGTAAAAACTAGCTGCAATCGAACAAATCATCCCCCCTGCCGCCACAAGCATCATAAACCCGCCAATTTTCCATATGTACCTCGTTTCTCCTTTAACGACTCCTTTATCAACGATATCAGACATTAACGTTGGTAAATAAAGTTCTGATAATGATTGTAAGAGGACGAGTCCTAAAACCAGATAAATGGCTAATTGAAATGGTTTTAGAAATTTGGTTAATTTGATCAATAGCTTTCAACTCCATTATAATTAATTGTTTATGAGTAACTTTACCT
>NZ_JBALOS010000062.1:834-49376 GCF_036962765.1 Neobacillus drentensis | reverse complement strand
CAAAATCAACAATAGGCTTTAACATTGCCTTGTGTTTAAAATTTTCTAATGAATTTCTTTCTAACACCAACAATAATCCCGGCTAAAGCAATAATCATGACCCCATATATGGCGTTTACATGAGTTAAATGCTTATCTTTTTCTCCCTTTTTAACAGCTGATTCACTTTTGACAAATATTTTCTCAGGTGCAGGTTCCTTGTATTTAAGTGGAACTAACTGGAGAACATGTCCATTACTATTATTTTTAATCAATAGTACTCCCTCAT
Organism: Neobacillus drentensis; assembly: GCF_036962765.1. Lineage (GTDB taxonomy): Bacteria > Bacillota > Bacilli > Bacillales > Cytobacillaceae > Neobacillus > Neobacillus drentensis_C. Next base: position 49,108 of record NZ_JBALOS010000062.1, on the reverse strand, counting down.
TATTTAACACTCTCGTACTCCCTTTTACCGATTCTGTAATTAGAGTATTCGTTGCAGGGAAGTATTCCTTATTGGCTAATTTAAAAATTTGTCCTTGCACTAAGGTTCCATGTTGAAAGTTCTTAAATCCGTAATCAAACAATCGAGCTGTATCATCGTACTTATCTCTTTGTTGGACAGAGTTTAAAACAACTGCAGTTAGCCTTATTTTAGAATTGGCAGCCGTGGTAGAAAGTGTTTGTTTCGCTTCACTGGTATACCCCGTTTTACCTCCTGTTACTCCTGGGTAGGCCAACTCCCCTTTTAGCATGCGATGGTGGGTTAGGATGGTCGTCTTCCATGATTTCCCCTTCCACTTAAGCACTTTTGTCCCAAAGATTTCAGCGAAGACAGGATTCTTGATTGCATAATTAGTTATGAGCCCCATATCCATTGCAGTTGTAAAATGATTCTTATCAAACAAACCATTGGGATTAATAAAATGGGTATGATGAACACCAATCGTTGATTTTAAATAGGCATTCAAATTGACCGAAAACTGTTCGACACTCCCGTCTATGTGTTCTGCAATGGCTACAGCTGCATCGTTACCTGAATTAACCAGCATTCCTTGAATCAATTGCTTTAAAGAAACTTTTTCTCCTTCATCCAAATAAACCCTTGTGCCATCTTGTCTTACCGCATTGGCACTTACCGTAACCATACTATTAAGATTACCCTTTTCTATTGCATATATCGCAGTAGCTATTTTGGTTAAACTGGCAGGGTACATTTTTTTATCTGCATTTTTTGCATAAAGAACTGCACCTGTATCAGAATCTAAAAGAACAGCACCTTTACTTTTTAAGTCTAGTTGTCCATTTCTAGCAGCAAAGGTAGTTAATTGGTTTGAAGAAAGCAGTAGGAAAACGATGATAACGGATACAAATTTTTTCATTATATAACACCCAACTTTTACATTATTTCCTATTTCATATTAACAGATTATATAGCAAAATAATAGTTTCAATTGGAAGTTATCCTCTAGTAACTTTATGGAATAAAAAAACCGGCAGGTATCTCTCCAGCCGGTTTTAGCTCTAGTTTCTTTTTTTCGAGATGAGTAAAGTAATTTGCGCCATAATTAACGGTAATGAAGATTTTCTTCGATAAGCCAAGTATCTAGGTTCCCAAATATTTGTATACTTTTCTTTGAATTTCCGCAAACCCTGAAATTGGTAAAAAAAATGGCCATGAAGGAATATTTGTGCTGCAATTTTTTCGCTTAAAAAAGAGAATCTTGACAGTCCCACATTAGCCAATGGGGCCATTCCCATGTTGAAACGATTATATCCATATTCTTTGGCCCAATCAAATAAACAAAGGAAAAGATAATCCACTGTACCTAATGATACTTCTGGTCTAAATCTTATTAAATCCACAGAAATAGTTTGAAAGTCATCATCCACATGCATGATATTCATAAAGCCAAGTATCTGGTTATTTTCATCTTTAACGATTGCAATGGGTGCTTTATTTAAATAATCTTCCGAAAAGAAACCTAATGAAAAACCTTTCTCTTCTCTCCCTTGAAGCCATTCATTTGATATATCTCTTAATTCTTCCAAGAGCTCACTGGAATGAGGCGGGCTGACTACCTCATAAGAATAGTTTTCATGGACAAATTTATTTCTTAATGCTCGTAACCCTTTCATTTTATTCCCTGATAAGGAGAATTTATCTAAATCCACAAACGCTTCTTCGCCTAATTTAAAAAAAGCAAAGCCATGTCCATGGAGATATGGAAGCATATTATCACTTACTTGATAAAAAACAGGTGTATAGCCATGTAAATCGGCTATTTCCTGAAATTCCTCTACTGCATTTGATAATTCTTCCTTTTCCCCAATGGGATCTCCTAGGATCACTAACTTGTCCGCATATTGTTGAAAAGAAATTAAAACATTTCTTTTGCTGTTCCAGAATATGTATTTGTCATGTAAAAATATTAAGTGTGATAACGCCTTACCTGAATACTTAGATAAATGTGCGATAATTTCATTCTCTCGGTTAATGGATCGCTCTAAAATCCAATTCTTTGGTAAGCTGATTAAATAACCAAACAAGAGAATGAATAAAGCGATAACAAGCCCAATTGCTGCACTAGTAAATAAATCGCGATAATCAACAATTACATACGGCAAAAGTTTTTGTGGTATTTCTATTTTAGAAATTGGCAAGTTCAAATAACCAATCACGAGATACATTGATGTAATTAAAAGAATAATCGTAATATCAAAGATTGTTTTTCCCCAAGTTAGCACATAACTCTCTCGATAAAATTGACCTTTTGACATCCTTAGCAACAAGGCGACGATAATTAAAAAAATCGCTTCTTCATAATCAATCCCCTTAAAAATAGAGAAGAGCGCGGCCAGAATTAGGGCGAACATCGATATCTCATAAGCCCTCTTCACGCTATATTCGATTCCTCGCGATAATCCTAATAATAAAAATCCAGTTGCCACCGATAATTGGTGCGATACGTTAATGATTGGAAACGATAAAAGTTCTTGCGCTACCTTCAACCGGGACATAATTCCAGGCACACTAGCTGATAAAAGCAGGATTAATCCAGATAGAAATACAAGCATTGTTAACATTACATGACTAAATCCTTGAAGAACGGCTTTAGGAAGATCATTCCAAGTTTGGTTCCATTTTTCCCAATAAAGTTTAACAAAGAAAACTAAGCTTATTAAAAACGGAACAAAGTAATAGCCAATCCGATAAAAAAGTAATAAAACAAGGACTTTCTCTTCCGGAATAAATAAATCTTGCATCCCCCAAATAAACACTAAATCAAAGGAACCTAACCCGCCAGGTATCATACTAATGATACCGGCACACGCAGCTACTATATAAACAGGAAAAAGCGTTTCTGCAGAAATAGAAATTCCTAAAATCCTGCATAAAATCAAAATCGCCAAAAATACTGCCAACCATTCGATTATCGATACCAAAATAAGCTTCAAAGTACTCTCGGTACTTACGAGTGACCGACTGCCTTTTTTTGAATTAAACATATGTATGATTAAAAAGAGTGGTACATATAAACCAACACCTACCACTGCAAAATAGAGCCATTTTGTATCAACAAACAAAGGAAAGCTACGGTAATGGATTGTAACAATCCATGAAAGCACTGAAATACCTGTTAAATAGAATAACGAAACAGAAGCAATTACTCCAAGAAGCTTTCGTTTGTCCTGTTCATATTTATGGAAGAAATACGTCCTTAACATCGCACCGATTATTCCACCAAAGCCAATTAGGTTTGAAAACGAATTAGCAATAAATGATTGTTCCAATAATTCTTTAGTAGGAACCTTCAATTTTAAGATCCGCACTAATATGACATCATAAAACAACATCGGTAAAACAGCGATAAAGGTAATGCTTAAAATAATGAGAAGAAGCCAAATATTAAGATGACTCAACTCTTCCTTAAGTAAGTGCATATTTAAGTTTTGCGTAAATTTTTTCATTTCGATAATAGCAAAGATTAATAGGAACAACGGGAAAACAAATTTTACAGTCTTTAATACACTTTCTTTTTTAATCCCCAACAAGCTAACCACCTAATTATTTGCTGATTCCTTAAGATACATCTAACTTCCTAAATCCTTAGATGTACTTCCTGTTTTTACTATAAACTTTTCTATAAGAAAAACAAAGAAAAATATCATCACTTTGCATGGTGTTACAAATCATTGTAGACATTTTTTTTAATGTTCAACCATTATGGAATGATTACGCTTCAAGCGATTTAATTAAAATTGATTACAATGCAGAAAAAATAGACAAGTTTACTCACCCAATCAGCATAAGAATATAGTAGGACAAATTTATGAGGGGGTAGCAAATGAAATTTTTAGTCTTTAAAAAGGAAACGCTCCTATTTTTTGTTGCTATAGGGGTTGTACTTTTTTCCCTGTCAGCATGGTTCATGTTGAAAGCCGGGGATATAACTGTCTTTAATCATCAGGGAACTGACGATATTCGCGAAATTCACATGGTTACTGCTGAATTTAGTACGAAAATGAAAAATGGAAAAGAAATGGAGGCTTACCGCTGGGATCCCGGTACAGTCATAGTAGAAAAAGGCGAAAAAGTTAGATTATTTATTAGCGGGATTAACGGTGAAAAGCATCCTTTTTATATAGAAGGAACGAAAATTAAAGGGATTGTAAAAAAAGGGCAAGAAACGGTTGTGCCACTCCAGTTTAATAAAAAGGGAACATATCGATTAATTTGCGAAGTGCATTCTGATCGAACAACCAACGGCCCAATGATCGCTTATATTGTTGTTAATTAATGCAGGAGACTTTTCTCCTGTTTTTTTATTTGAAAAGTTTTTAAAGGATTAGACAATCATGTTTTTCTTATATAACAGTTTTTATTTTTCACCATTTAATTATAGTACAGATTTCAAATTTGTTCACTATTCTGCCATAAATCAAGTTTAAGAAATCCCTTTATAAACACCTTTATTTCAACCGTCACAATATCTTAACAATTGGTTACTAATATGCGTGCCTTTTTTCACAAGGAATCTGTTATACTCAACTCGTAAACGAAACACCAAAACTGTTATATAGTTCTATAAAAAAATATGAGGTGAAATATGATGGAACAATGGAATGGATTTACAAAAGGTGCATGGTCTAAAGAAGTGAACGTTCGCGATTTTATCCTTAAAAACTATACTCCTTTTGAAGGGGATGAATCATTTTTAGCAGGCCCGACAGATGCGACTACTAAACTATGGGAACAGGTAATGGAATTAACAAAACAAGAGCGTGAAAATGGCGGCGTGTTGGATATGGACACAGAAACCGTATCTACAATCACTTCACATGGCCCCGGATACCTTAATGAAGAACTTGAAAAAATTGTTGGGGTACAAACCGATAAACCTTTTAATCGTTCTATGCAGCCATTTGGTGGAATTCGTATGGCGAAAGCGGCCTGTGAAGCCTACGGCTACCAATTAAACCCTGAAATCGAAAGGATTTTTACTGAGTTTCGTAAAACTCACAACCAAGGTGTTTTCGATGCCTATACAGATGAAATGGTGCTCGCACGTAAAGCGGCGATTATTACCGGCCTGCCTGATGCTTATGGACGCGGCCGAATTATTGGGGATTATCGTCGGGTTGCCCTATACGGTGTTGATTTCTTAATCCAAGAGAAGCAAAAAGATCAAAAGAATACAAGCAAGGTAATGACAGAAGATAATATGCGTCTACGCGAGGAGCTGGCTGAACAAATTCGAGCTTTAAAAGAACTGAAGGAAATGGCAAACAACTATGGTTTTGATATTAGCCAGCCAGCAAAAAATGCTGCTGAAGCATTCCAATTTGTGTACTTTGGCTACTTAGCTGCGATTAAGGAACAAAATGGGGCGGCAATGAGTCTTGGTCGTGTGTCAACCTTCTTAGATATTTATGTTGAAAGAGACATACAAAACGGTACATTAACGGAAGAAGAAGTACAAGAAATCGTTGACCACTTTATTATGAAGCTTCGTCTCGTTAAATTTGCTCGTACACCAGATTATAATGAGTTATTCAGTGGTGACCCTACATGGGTAACAGAATCAATTGGCGGTATTGCAAATGATGGCCGTTCACTTGTTACGAAAAACTCTTTCCGTTTCCTTCATACATTAGATAATCTCGGTGCTGCTCCAGAACCAAACTTAACCGTATTATGGTCACCGCAGCTACCAGAGAACTTTAAAAAATATTGTGCGAAAATGTCTATTAAAACTAGCTCCATTCAATATGAAAACGATGATATTATGCGTCCAGAATATGGCGATGACTATGGAATTGCCTGCTGTGTATCAGCAATGGAAATTGGTAAACAGATGCAGTTCTTTGGAGCTCGTGCAAACCTAGCTAAAGCGCTTCTTTACTCTATTAATGGCGGCGTTGATGAAAAATTAAAAATTCAAGTGGGACCACAATATCAGCCAATTACTTCTGACGTATTAAATTATGAAGAAGTGATGCGAAAATTTGATTTAATGATGGATTGGCTGGCAGGTCTTTATATTAACACCTTAAATGTAATTCACTATATGCACGATAAATATAGTTATGAAAGAATTGAAATGGCATTACATGATACGAAGATCCTTCGAACCATGGCAACTGGTATTGCTGGTCTATCCGTTGTTGCTGATTCACTTAGTGCGATTAAATACGGCGAAGTTAAGGTAGTCCGTAATGAAAATGGTCTGGCCGTTGATTTTGAAACAACTGGTGACTACCCTAAATACGGAAACAATGATGACCGCGTCGACGCCATTGCCGTTGAAGTTCTTAAAAAATTTATGAAAAAGCTTCGTAAACACCAAACATATCGGGACTCTGTACACACACTTTCAATTTTAACCATTACGTCCAATGTGGTTTATGGAAAGAAAACAGGTAATACACCTGATGGACGGCGGATGGGAGAACCATTTGCACCAGGGGCAAACCCAATGCACGGACGTGACACAAAAGGAACATTAGCTTCTCTTTCATCTGTTGCTAAGCTTCCTTACAACTATGCAATGGATGGAATTTCAAATACCTTCTCCATCGTGCCTAAAGCATTAGGTAAAGAAGAGGAGAGCCAAGTACGCAACCTAGTATCGATCTTAGATGGATATGCTATCAAATCAGGTCATCACTTAAATGTAAACGTCTTTAATCGAGAAACATTAATTGATGCAATGGAGCATCCAGAGCTTTATCCACAATTAACAATCCGTGTCTCTGGTTATGCCGTTAACTTTATTAAATTAACAAAAGAACAGCAATTAGACGTTATAAATCGTACATTCCACGAATCACTTTAATATAAACGGGGGCCCTCTCTTGCGGCGGGCCTCCTATTAACCAAGGGGGATCATCATCATGAACGGAAATATTCATTCAATCGAAACATTAGGGACTGTTGACGGACCAGGTATTCGCTATGTCATATTTACACAAGGCTGCCTATTGCGCTGCCAATTTTGCCATAATGCAGATACATGGGAAATTGGCAGCGGTAAAGAAATGACTGTTTCCGACATCATGGATGATCTTATGTCTTACCTGCCTTTCATTCAGGCCTCTGGCGGCGGCATTACAGTAAGTGGCGGCGAGCCACTCTTGCAAATTCCTTTCCTAACTGAATTGTTTAAGGAATGTAAAAAGAAAGGGATCCATACTACCATTGATTCTTCTGGCGGTTGTTTCTCCCACTCAAAACTTTTTATCGATCAACTTGAAGAACTACTCCAGTATACGAACTTGGTGCTTTTGGATTTGAAGCATATTAATCGGAAAAAGCATATTAAATTGACCGGGATGGCCAATGATCATATTCTCGAATTTGCTACGTTCCTATCTGACCATCAGGTACCAATATGGGTACGCCATGTTCTTGTCCCATCGGTAACAGATGATCCTGAAGATTTAAAACACCTTGGTGAGTTTATTGGTACCCTTAAAAACGTCCAAAAGATTGAGATTCTTCCATACCATAAACTTGGTGTTTATAAATGGGAAGCACTCGGACATGAATATCCACTCAAAGCTGTCGAGCCGCCAACTGAGGAAAATGTGGAGTTTGCTCATAAGATGATAACTGAGCACTGGAAGGCACCAATCCAACACTGATTCAATTGAATCAGTGTTTTTTAAATAAGGAAAGCAGGTCAACATTAATCATGCATTAATCTTATTTATTGGTTTAATTAGTAATGTCTTCAAATTATGCCATTATGCCAAATATAAAATTGATTCTTTACCCTATCTCCTATATACTCATATCATTGACATTTAAGTGAGGTGATAATTTTTGTTTCAATTGCTTATTGATAATTCAGATATAAATGCCCTTAATGCTCTTTACGTCAGCATCTTTTTAGGAATTACCTTAAAATTATTATGGGCATGGAGTGTGGAATATTCTTTTGTTGGCTCCTTATCTGATCCGGCAAGGACAAATATTATTCACCCATTGGTTCTATACCTCAAGAAAAGTTGTTTAAATGGAAGCTATATTCTAAAAAGAATTGTTATATATTTTCGTAGAAAAGAATATTCTCAGGATGATTCTGAAGAACCTGTTTCCTCCCTTTTTGCTTACTAAATACATTTACAACATACTAGGAGGAAATATGAAAACAAAACGATCTTCATTCATTATTGTCGCAATGCTAGCTGTAACTACGTTATTATTATCTGCCTGTTCATCTCAAGCCCAAAGTGGCAACAATACAGGTGGTAACAATACTGGATTTTTCCATACGTATTTTGTCGATCCATTTTCAACCTTTATCCATTATTTAGCGGAGCTCTTTAATGGTAACTATGGTTTGTCAATCATTCTTGTAACACTGATTATCAGGCTTGCCTTAATGCCGCTTATGTTAAGACAGTATAAAAATCAAATGGCTATGAAGCAAAAGATGGATGTCTTAAAACCTGAAATGGATGTTATTCAGGCAAAGATGAAAACTGAAAAGGATCCAAAGAAAAAGCAAGAACTTCAAGCAGAAATGATGGGGCTTTATAAGAAGCATGGGGTAAATCCATTAAATATGGGCTGTTTACCATTACTCATCCAAATGCCGATTCTAACTGGTTTTTATTATGCAATTCGTGGTTCAGAGGAAATTAAAACACACGAGTTTTTGTGGTTTAGTCTTGGAAATCCAGACATTTTTATTACAATTATTGCTGGGGTTATTTACTACTTCCAGTTCAAAGTTTCCCAGTCCAACATGCCGTCTGCGCAGCAAAACCAAATGAAATATATGGGATTACTTTCACCGTTGATGATTGTTATGTTTTCTTTTAACGCACCAGCAGCGCTTCCTCTATATTGGGTAGTTGGCGGTACGTTCCTAATTATTCAAACACTAATAAGCAAAAGCCTTTATCAAACTAATAAAACACCAAAAGTGCAAGTAAAACAAAAATAATCTCAACAAAAGAAGCGCCCGAGGGACGCTTCTTTTTATATAGCTCTTCCTAACCATAAACCAATGATAGTAAGCATGATTCCTAAAATGTAACTGCTTAGTAAGTAACTGTAATAAAGCTTTTTCTTTTCTACCTGTTTTAGTTTTACTGCTTCTAGCATTAAGGTAGAGAAAGTCGTAAATGCCCCCATAAACCCAATTCCCAACAAAGAATACAGGGTTCCCTTCACTTCCAAACCAAAGATCATTCCCAAAAGGAATGCACCCATTAAATTCACAGTCAAGGTACCGATTGGAAAACCCTCGCTATTTTGTAGCTTTTTACTAATAACAAAACGGTTAATCGCTCCAATGAACCCTCCTATTGAAATAACTACTATCTCATTCATAACACACGCCTCAATCTTTTTGCTCGTTCACTAAGTGTCATCCCAGTTCTAACTACTAATAGACCTCCAAAAAAACTAACACCTACATAAAGTAAGCCAAAGATGTATTTTCCTGTTTCAAGTAAATGGACTGTTTCTAAGCATAATGTTGAAAATGTTGTATAAGAACCAATGACACCAGTGGTAAGAGCAGTATATAAATAAGGATGAAGTTTATTAGAACCACTAAATTGGTTTGTTATAAAGCCCAGCAAAAAAGCACCTGTTAAATTTATCATAAGTGTTCCATACGGAAAGTCCTTTCCCCATATCTCAACAGCCATAACGGATAATAAATAGCGGCACAAACTGCCAGCAACCCCGCCCAATCCAACCAAGAAATAAATCAATGTTTACACCCCTAGTACAAATGTCATTACATATTTCTCTTTATTATGATCCATTATGAATGTTTAGGATAGTTTTTTTACAATTATGGAAACCTAATTTTGTAGTATTTGACAAAGGAGTGTTATTCAACATGAAAAATAGCATTTACATTATTGCCGCCCTAATTTCAATTCTTTATTTAAGTGGTTGTGCTAGGAATGAAATCAATAATGATGTAGCAACCCGCCAACGAAATGCAACTGAAATAACCCGTGTAAATGATAAGAGTCCCCAAGTTGGACCTGCGATTTCAAGCGCGGATACAAGTGATCCGGAATTAGACCGCAACAGAAATGATAACACTATTACAAATGTACGTAATAACAACCAAACCAACACAAGATTAGCTGATCGAGCAGTTGATAAGGTAATCAACTTAGCCCAAGTCGACGATGCAGTCGTAATTGTTAACGATAATAATGCTTATGTTGCGGCTAAACTGGACCGTTCATCTCGAAATGAATTGACTTCAGATATGAAAGATAAAATTACTCGAGCAGTCAAATCTGTTGATAAAGACATTGATAACGTTTTTATTTCTGTTAACCCTGATTTTTATGACCGCATGAATTCTTATTCCAGGGATATCCGAAATGGACGCCCGATTTCAGGTTTTATGGACGAGTTTTCCGATATGATCCGCAGAGTATTTCCAAATGCGAGATAGTGTAAGTATTGAAAAAAAAATGCCTGGCAAAACCAGACATTTTTTTCATTTCTGCAATTTCATTTTTAATTGAATGCTTACGTCCTTCCATTCATCACTAAGGATACTAAAAAAGACCGTATTCCTTACGTATCCATCAGAAATAATCCGATCCCTCCGTAATTCTCCTTCTTTCACTGCACCCATTCTAGCTATGGCCTGCTGTGATCTTTTATTTCGAGAATCAGTTTTTAATTGGACACGAGTAAGGTTCCAAACATCAAAAGCATGCTTTAGAAGAAGGAACTTACATTCTGTATTTACACTTGTCCGCCATACAGCCGGGTGATACCACGTCGAACCAATTTCTGCACTATTATGGCGGGGAAGAATGTCCAAGAATCGCGTGCTGCCAATTATCTTATTTTCGTTGTCGACCACTGTAAAGGTATATTCAGTACCCTTTTCTCTTGCTTTAATAGCTGCAGTTATCATATGTTCCATTTCATCTTTTGAGCGGACCTTTGTAGCCATATATGTCCAGATTTCATCCGGAATGGCCGCTTCCCACAAACCGTCTAAGTGGTCCATGCTGATTGGCAGTAACTTTACTGTTTCCCCTTGTAACGAAAATAGGTCGTTCCACAATTTAGTCATGATCCATTCTCCCTTTTCCATAAGAAAAGACTGTAGGCTATGCTCTACAGTCCTCTATTTTCTATGCATCTTGAAAATATTCTTTGTAAAAGCCGCCTACTTTTCCTGTATTATCAACAATGTAATAAAATTCTTCTGTTTCATTTTTTACATCATAAATTTTTCCAGTAGTTAAGGCATTATTGACAAGATATTTTTTTGCATCGGTATGAACGCATTTAATTTTCTTAATTGTTTCTCGATTACGCCATGATAGATGAATCATTGTTGCCACCGTTCCTTTCCTTCTTTGTCCAATTTCTAGTATAATCAATATAGGTAATGGTGCGCAACAATATCATGTCTTCTTTCAAAAGGGGATTCGTTATTTTATTTTCACCATTTCAATTATTTACATTAAGTTTATGTGAACTATTTTAAAATTTTATAAATTTTGGGTTCTCAAATGAGCTAAAAACCATTACAATTATAAAAACTGAATATTCAATCCATTTTCTTGAGGAGGCATTCAAAAGTATGAAAATTATGAGTAATGAGCAATTGGTTGTTTCGTATCGGGATGCATTAAAATCAGACAAGGAAAAAGAATGGATTAAGATTTTAAAAGATGAAATCAAACGTCGTGGCTTAAAACCATTTAAAAATCGTTAATATGAAAAAACCGCTGAAACGATTCAGCGGTTTTTTATTTTCGTCATATTTTTAATTTATTTTCTAATAACACATTCGGATTGTAGGATAATTCAGTTAGTAATGCGACAATTTTGTCTGCTGCGTCCTGTGGATGATCAGCGAAAATCTCAAAGAACTCCCCTTCATACTCTTGTTTTGCGTGGTCATAACGGGGATCATAATATTGTTCAAGTAAAATACGAATCATATCTGAATAATTTTGGTCATTTAACGTTTGGATAAGAGAATTTGTAATATCAACATCTTTAATCCGTCTTAACACCTTTTCTACTCCATCAGAAATCTTATCATAATACCATGGCTCATCCTGATAGGGAATTACATATTCAGCAACTAAATGAGCGATTCTGCGTTCAATTGGGGTATTGATGTTTATATTAATACCCTTCATTTTTTTAGTCATTAGTTCCTCTGGTTGGACTGCTTTTCCAATTCTCTTACTTTCCGCTTCAACTAGAAAGTATTGTGCACCTTTTATTTCTTGAAACCCTTTAAACAATAAGGAGTCAAATGTTTTTTGATTATGACCGTCACCCAAGCCAATCGTCCCAAAAATTGAACCGCGATGCCCCGCCATCTCTTCAAGGTCCAAAATAGGATAACCCCTTTTTTTCAAAATCTTTAAGACCTCTGTTTTCCCAACCCCAGTTAGTCCATGAAGGATGACTGCTTTGTCAGGAAGCATTGATGGTAATTGTTCAAGAATATAGTGACGGTACTCTTTATATCCTCCTACTAATCGATAAGCATAAATTCCTGCAAACTCTAAAAAGGTAACCACCGCTTTACTTCTCATCCCACCGCGCCAGCAATGGATAATAAGTTCCGAATCATTGGAGACGTAATTCTTTATCGTTTGAAGGAGAAATGGAATTTTAGGAGATACAATTTCCATCGCTTTCCATTTAGCATCTGCCGGTCCTACTTGTTTATAAATTGTACCAATCACTTTCCGTTCCTCATCTGTAAATAAGGGAACATTGATCGCTCCTGGAATTGCCCCATCATTAAATTCAATCGGTGAGCGTATATCAATGACAATTGGGTTCTTAATCGTAAATAGTTCTTCGATCGTCATTTCTTTCATATCATTTACGCTCCTTGTAAAAGTTCTCTATTTTTAAAATATACGGCTGTGTTATAGTCACGCGCTTTCCACTCAATTCACATTGCTAAAATAGCAACAATAACCATTAGCACAGCCAAAAGTTAGAATATCTATTAAAAACAAACAAAACTTCCACCAAGGGAAGTTCTAAAAATGTTAACAGATAAGGAAAATAATTTTCCTACTAAAGTATAGACATATTATACAGGATATATCCCTTGCTTTCAATAAAGCACTATATACTAAAAAAATCTACTCACAAAGTGGTGAGCAGACTTTTTTACTTATACCATTTTTGATTTTGGTTTAAATACAGACATTAACTTTTCCATCTCAACTAAGTTTCCACTGTGAAAAAGATCCACAATTTTACTTCCTACGATCACTCCATCACAGTATTTTGTTATGTCAGATATTTGTTCTTGATTTGAAATTCCGAAGCCAGCCAAGACAGGAATGGGGCTTGAGGCTTTTACATCCTGTAAAAATTGATTTAACTCTGCATCATATTCGTTTCTCGCTCCTGTAATTCCCTTAATCGTTACGGTGTACAAAAATCCCTTGCCCTTACTTGCAATAGTTTTAATACGCTCCATCGGTGTAGTGAGTGTTACAAGTCGAATCAATTCTATGCCCGCTTCCTCTAGTTGAGATATTATAATTCCCTCTTCTTCTAATGGCAAATCAGGAATAATACATCCATCTACACCAGCATTTCGAATATCATGGACAAATTCATTGATTCCATAGCAATAAATTGGATTTAAATATGTCATAAGCAGGATTGGAACATTCACTTCCATTCGCGCTTTACCAAGTTCTCTAATAATGTTCTTTAGGGTTGTTCCATTTTCAAGAGCTCTTATCCCCGCCCGTTGGATGGTAGGTCCATCAGCAACCGGGTCAGAAAAAGGCACCCCCACTTCAATTGCAGTTGCACCAAATTTTTCTAAAAGTTTTAAGCGCTCAACCAAACATTCCAACCCGCCATCCCCTGCCATTATGTAGGGAACAAACGCTTTCGTATTATTGTCTTTTATTACAGTAAACGTTTTTTCAAAACGGTTCATTTCTTACCTCTCCTCTCTCAGAAGTTTTTTCACGGTATCTACATCTTTATCACCGCGTCCTGATAAGCAAACAACAATCTTTTGTGATTTTTCCAATTCGGCGGCAAGTTTCACTGCATAAGCGATTGCATGTGCACTCTCTAGTGCGGGGATGATTCCCTCTAGTTTAGATAAAAGCTGAAAGGCATCTAATGCCTCTTTATCCGTAATCGAGTGATATTTTGCACGGCCAATGTCATGTAAATAGCTATGCTCTGGTCCAATACCTGGATAATCCAGCCCCGCCGAGATGGAATGTGCTTCTTGAATTTGACCATCCCTGTCTTGCAAAAGGTACATGAGGGCTCCATGTAACACCCCTGGACTCCCCTTTGTCAAGGATGCCGCATGATACTCAGTATCAACCCCCTGACCTGCTGCTTCCACACCATAGAGACTAACCTCTTCATCCTCGATAAATGGATAGAACATTCCGATTGCATTGCTCCCGCCGCCAATACAGGCTACCACAGCATCTGGAAGGGTCCCTTCGCTTAATTGAAATTGATGTTTTGTTTCCTTACCAATCACACTTTGGAAATCTCTAACCATTTGAGGAAATGGGTGCGGTCCCATTGCCGATCCCAGTAAATAGTGGGTATCATCTACATTTTCTACCCAGTATCTTAACGCCTCGTTTACCGCATCTTTTAATGTTGCACTCCCGGAGCTAACACTGACAACCTTTGCACCCAGCAATTCCATTCTAAAAACATTGAGTGCCTGCCTTTTGATGTCCTCTTCTCCCATAAATATGATACATTCAAGATTTAATAGGGCACAAACTGTAGCAGTTGCAACACCATGCTGACCTGCCCCTGTTTCAGCGACAATTTTCTTCTTTCCCATCCGGACGGCAAGCAGTGCCTGCCCAATTGCATTATTAATTTTATGGGCACCTGTATGGTTTAAATCTTCTCTTTTTAGAAAAATCTGCGCTCCGCCCGCATATCTTGTTAGATTTTCTGCATAGTACAGCGGTGTTTCTCTACCAACATAGTTTTTTAACAACTCTTGTATCTCAGCTTGAAAAGAAGGATCCTTTTTTGCGCTTTCATAGGCTTCATCTAGTTCAATTACTGCTTTCATCAATGTCTCAGGGACAAATCTTCCTCCGAAAATGCCGAAGTGGCCTTTCTCATTTGGTAATGTATATGTGTTCATTCCCCTTACCTCCCTACAAGTGTGCTTTTCGCATTTTCTATAAATGTTTTAATCTTTCCTACATCCTTTTTCCCATCAGTTTCTACTCCAGAGCTAACGTCGACCATAAAGGGCCTGATTATTTTTATGGCTTCTGCCACATTGTCTGCATGCAAACCGCCAGCTAAGATGATTTTTTGCTTAGTAATCAAATGCAGATTGACCTCACTCCAATTAAACACCGTTCCATTACCACCTCTGTATTTCCCTTTAGGACTGTCGAGTAAAATAAAGTCGCTTGGAAAGTCAGTCAATGCCGCTAACCTATCATTTCCTTGAAAACTGATTGATTTTATCACTGGAAAAGAAAGCGATTCGCAAAAAGATGCTGGTTCATCTCCATGTAATTGAATATGGGTAAGTCCCACAGTGGCAGCAATTTTTTCAATTTCATCTCTAGTTTCATTCACAAAAACACCGACCTTAAACACATCTTTTGGCAAATGTGTAATAATCTCTTGCGCCTTCGTAACGGATACCCTGCGTTTACTTTCTGCAAAGACAAACCCAATCGCATCGGCACCATATTGAGCTGCCGCAACCCCAGTTTCAACATCAGTGATACCACAGATTTTCACTTTCATCTGTTGACACCTTCTTTTAGAGGTAATCTAAAATCTAAAAAGGATTGTTTTACATCTGCACTTTTCATTAACGCTTCTCCCACTAATATCCCATTCGCTCCTGCATCTCTTACCCGTGCTACATCTGCTTGATGATGGATTCCACTCTCACTTATCAGATAGGCACCCGAACTTTTTACAATGGAAGCTAATGTCTCTGTTACTTCAAGTGAGACGTGAAATGTCTTTAAGTCGCGATTATTTACTCCAATCAACTTCGCACCTGTTTTAAGGGCACTTTCCAATTCATTTTGATTATGAACCTCCACTAATACCTCTAGCCCTAAATCTTTAGCATATTGAAAAAGTTCAACTAATCTATGATCGTCTAAAGCAGCTGCGATAAGTAAAATAAGATCCGCCCCATTCGAAGCAGCAAGATTTATTTGCAACTCATCAATGATAAAATCTTTACAAAGTATTGGCAGGTTCACCTTGCTTCTTACGGCTTTCAAGTCTGAGAAAGCCCCCTTAAAAAAGGTTTGATCGGTTAGAACAGAAATAGCACTGGCTCCATATTCTTCATACAATCCGGCCTGATAGGATGGTTCGATTGTGTTATTAATGATACCTTTTGAAGGCGACGCCCGCTTAAACTCTGAAATAATCGAGATTTGGTCGGCTGTTTTAAGCTTTTGAATAAAAGATCTTTTTGGACGGTTCAATACAACATCATGATGATTTCCTTCACGGAGGATAAGGACTTCTTTTTTCTTTTGGTCTATGATTTTATCTAAGATCGTTGTCACTTATATCGCCTCTTTCTGACCTGCTGCTTGAGATTTTTCAATCAGAGTGGTTAATTTTTCATAGGCAATACCAGAATCAATGATTTCTTTTGCCATGCGTATACCTTCCTCGATTGAGGATGATTTTCCAGCAGTATAGATTCCAAGTCCGGAATTAAGTAATACCGTATCTCGGTATGAACCCTTTTCCCCTTTTAATACATTGATTAATATTTCAGCATTTTCCTTGGAGTCTCCACCCTTGATACAACTATTATCATATTGTTGAAGATTAACTTCTTCTGGATAGAATGACTGATTTGTAATGAGGCCATTCTCTAAAATGGTTAAATGGTTTTCCCCCTGAAGTGATGCCTCATCCATAAAACCTGCTCCATTGATAACAATGGCCCGTTTGCGTCCTAGTTTCAAAAGTACTTCAGCAAAAACATTCAATAAATCTCTCCGATAGACACCCAATAATTGATAGTCCAAGTCAATTGGATTTGTTAGTGGTCCGATAAAGTTAAAAATAGTTGGGATTTTCAATTGTTTTCGGACGGTCATAACTTTCTTTAACTTGGGATGAACGTTTGGTGCGAATAAGAAAGATAATCCGATTTCCTGCAGAATCTCTTCGGTTCTTTCAGCAGAAAGATTTAAATTAATCCCTAAGTATTCCAGTACATCGGCACTGCCAGTTTTACTCGAAACACTTCGATTTCCATGCTTAGCAACAGGAATTCCAGCTCCAGCGATAACAAAAGCAGAAGTCGTACTCACATTAAAACTGGAAGATCCGTCTCCACCCGTCCCACAATTATCAAGGACACCTGAAAATTTCTCTTTAAATTTCAGCGTATTTGCTTTCATCGCTTTTACAATCCCTGTAATTTCATCGACCGTTTCTCCCTTTGATTTCAAGCCCATTAAAAAAGCAGCAATTTCAGATTCAGAAACCTCTTCCCCCAAAATATAACTAACGGCTTCTTTCATCTGGTTTTCCGAAAAGGATTCACGGTCAGCTAATTGGAGTAAATAATTTTTCATGGTTCTTCATCCTCTCTATCTCATTTAAAAAGTTATTTAAGATTTGTTTTCCTGAAGGAGTACCAATCGACTCTGGATGAAATTGAAGGCCAAAAACCGGAAATTGACGATGTTTTATCGCCATAATTTCCTGATCATCGTCAGAATGTGAGATACATTCAAGTTCATCTGGGATACTGCACTTTTCAATAATTAGTGAATGATACCGCATCACCTCTAATGGGCTGGGTAGATCTTGAAATAAACCAGTCCCTTGATGGGTAATTAACGACGTTTTTCCATGCTTGATTAATGCTGCTCTTTGAATCTCTCCACCGAAAGCAGCACCAATGGCCTGATGACCAAGACAAATTCCTAAAATCGGGATTTTATTAAAAAACGTTTGAATTAACTCGATGCAAATACCGGCATCCTCCGGCTTTCCTGGCCCAGGAGAAAGAATAATCGCTTTAGGATTAAGTTCTTTGATTTGCTCCATGTTTAACTGATTATTTCTAAACACGGTAATTTGTTCTCCTATTTCCCCTAAATATTGATAGAGGTTGAATGTGAACGAATCAAAATTATCAATCAGTAAAATCATTTCTCACCCTCCAAGAAAGAGTTTAGTTTGTTTATGGTCTCTTGATATTCGGACTCTGGATTCGAGTCATACACAATTCCTGCTCCTGCTTGAATATAGGCCGAACCGTCTTTTAAAATCATGGTTCGAATGGCAAGGGCAAAATCCATATTTCCGTCTGCGGAAATATAACCAACAGCACCTGAATATAAGCCTCGTTTTGATTTTTCCAAAGTGTTAATAATCTCCATCGCCCGCACCTTTGGAGCTCCTGATACAGTCCCAGCAGGAAGACAGGAAGCGAGGGCATCGATTGCTGTTTTATCAGAATTTAAAAGGCCGCTTACTTCAGAGACGAGATGCATCACATGCCTGTATTTTTCAACTGCCATATACTTATCCACCCTGACGGAACCAAATTCGCAGATTTTCCCGAGATCATTACGACCAAGATCGACAAGCATCTTATGCTCTGCTAATTCCTTCTCATCATTTTTCAATTCTTGTTCAATCAACAAATCTTCTTCATTCGTTCTCCCTCGTTTTTTTGTCCCAGCGATTGGATTTGAAATCACTGTGTGTGCTCTTGTCTTAATTAGGCTTTCAGGAGACGATCCAATAACTGTATAAGCGTCAAAATCGATATAAAACATATATGGAGTGGGATTATTAGCACGGTGCTTGCGATAAAGAGATAATGGATCTCCGTTAAATGTGGATTTCATCCTTCTAGAAAGGACCACTTGAAAAATATCGCCTGCTAAAATATGTTCCTTTGCGATTTTCACATTTTTGATAAAGGTTTCTTTCGTTGTTTCTGAATCGAAACCTGTAAAATAAAATGGCTCTTCTGTTGGATAGAAAGTAGGCTGCATTAACTCCTCAATCCTACGATTTATCCTTTTTTCGATTAAAGCGTTGTCGCTCTCCTTCGTTAAAGGACAACCACATACCAATACCTTATCTTCAAGGTGATCGAATACAATGACTTCCTCATAAAACATTAGGTGTACATCCGGCATTTCCATCCCGTTTGGATATTCTTTCCCTATTACTTCATACTGCCTAATTATGTCATACCCTACATATCCAACTGCGCCTCCAATAAACGGAAAGGGATACTCTTCATAGCCCATGGGTGGTAGAAGTTTTTTTAAGACTTCGAGAGGATTACCTTTTAAAACTTTCTTGTCACCATTCCTCTTAATAATCTCATTATGATCCCCCTTCGAAATAAGTTCGAAAGCTGGGTCTGCACCAATAAAGGAATATCGCCCAGAGTCATTGTACTTATGAGAACTTTCCAATAGGAACTTCTTTTTCCCGCTAATTTTTTGTAATATGGAGATTGGTGTAAGCGTGTCTCCTTTGATCTCGTTTATGAAATAACCAGTGTTAATTTTCATGTTCCGACTCCTTTCTAAAATAAAAAAAAATCGTCCTCTATATGCNNGCATATAGAGGACGATTTTATGGTCGTGGTGCCACCTCCGTTTGAAGCAATGGAAAAACTTGCTTCCTCTTCAGATACGGAACAAGCTGTTCGATATCCTATCCTTTTAACGGTGGAGGTCCGTGCATCCCTACTCTTACTTCAAGATGCCTCTCACAAGTCCATTCCACAAATCTTTTCTTATCGGGCTCCCACCTCCCCCGACTCTCTTTGAAGAAATAAATTAGTGTACTCCTCTTGTTCAACGAGTTAATTATTGTTGACGATGTTTGATTTATATCCTACGCAAATTTCATGGTAAAGTCAAGGGGAAGATTTCGAAAATTTCAAATAAATTTCTCGATAGGCCCGGTCAATACTATTTTGCATATTAATAAATGTTTTATGAATTCCATTTAAAGGATACCTTAACTAGGGTTTTTTGATTGAATTAAGCGAATAGTAATAATAGCAAATAATGAAGGCGGGATTGAAGATTAATGGAGCATATTGAACATTTAAGCCAAAATCCAAATGCTACGAAAAAGAAACAATCCGCATCTGGACAAAAGCGGTCCAATGAAATAGCTAATCAGAAGTGGGCAATCGCCTCACTGTCTTCCATTCCTCTAGTCATGACATTGGGAAATTCGATGTTAATACCAGTTCTACCTTCAATGGAAAAAGAACTATCGATTTCTTCATTTCAAACCAGTATGGTCATTACCGTTTACTCGATTGTTGCTATCTTCTTAATACCTGTTGCAGGATACTTATCAGACCATATTGGTCGAAAAAAGGTCATTATTCCAAGCCTTATTATAGCCGGAATTGGCGGGTTGATTTCAGGGTTTGCATCATGGAAAATGGATGATGCCTACTGGATTATTTTAGCCGGCCGAGCCCTTCAAGGGGTCGGAGCGGCAGGAGCAGCTCCAATCGTTATGCCACTGGTCGGCGATATGTTTAAAAATGATGATGATGTTAGTTGCTGTTTGGGTCTAATTGAAACTTCTAATACATTCGGGAAGGTATTAAGCCCTATTTTAGGGGCTTTTCTTGCGGGATTCATCTGGTTTTTGCCGTTTTTTTCCTTCCCTGTATTTTGTACCATTTCTGTTTTGATGATTATGTTTTTGGTTAAATGTCCTAAATCAACCGAAAAACCTATTCCTTTTAAAGATTTTTTCAGCAATGTGAAGAAAACCTTCACTGAAAAAGGCCGTTGGCTATACGCCATCTTTTTTATTGGCGGCATCTTAATGTTTGTCCTTTTTGGGATTTTATTTTACCTGTCGGAGCTTTTTGAAAAAGAATATGGAATTAAAGATCTCAAAAAGGGATTTTTTCTAGCTCTGCCACTTGGTGCTCTTTGTTTATCTTCGTTTATAAGCGGAAAGGTAATTAAGAAAAATAAAGTGTTAATGAAATGGATCACGTTTGGTGGTGTGATCGCCACAGCCTTATCAATCAGTGCTTTGTGGTTTTCTATAAGTCTTTGGTACGTGATCACCATGTTTCTGATTAGTGGAATAGGTATTGGATTAGGCCTTCCATGTCTTGACGCCTTAATTACTGAAGGTATTGAAAAAGAGGAAAGAGGCACCATTTCATCCGTTTATAGTTCGATGAGATTTATTGGAGTTGCTGCCGGACCTCCAATTATTGCTTTGTTATTAAAGCATGCAACACAATGGATTTTCATTCTCCTTGGCAGTTTAAGTTTATTAGCAGCACTAACCGCCTTAATAGCCATTAAGCCTAAAGCACACGGTCAAAAGAGCTGAGGAATATCCTCAGCTCTTCATATGTTACCTTATTTTACTGGTTTTTTAAGAAATCCAATTAATAAAGCTGAAACTAATGAACCCACTAAAATCGCAAGTGCGTAAAGGAGTGCACCATTTTCAACCAAAGGAACAACAAATATACCGCCGTGTGGGGCACGAAGTCCAATCCCGAATGCCATCGAAAGCGCACCTGCAATCGCTGACCCCACCATAACCGATGGAATAACGCGTAATGGGTCAGCTGCAGCAAATGGAATTGCCCCTTCGGTAATGAAGGATAAGCCCATGACATAACATGCTTTTCCGGCATCACGGTCTTGGTCATTAAATTTATTTCTGAAGATAGTCGTTGAAAGTGCAATCGCTAGCGGTGGCACCATACCAGCAGCCATAATTGCTGCCATTGGCTCATATACCCCGCTTGCTAATAAACCTGTTCCAAATACATAAGCAGCTTTGTTTACAGGACCACCCATATCAAAGGACATCATAAGTCCGAGTACAATCCCTAATAATACTGCATTACCCGTTCCAAGCCCTGTTAACCAATCAGCAATGGTTCCATTTAACCAGGCAACTGGTTTGTTGACAACATATAACATAATAAAGCCTGTAATTGCGATACCAAAAAGCGGATAAAGCAAGATGCTCTTAATACCTTCTAATGATCTTGGCAGTCCTGCAAATACTTTTTTAAGAAGAAGAACCGCATAACCTGCTAGAAAACCTGCGACTAACCCGCCAAGGAATCCTGCTCCACCACTTGCTGCCATCATACCGCCAACCATACCAGGAGCAAAACCTGGACGGTCAGCAATACTAAGGGCAATAAATCCAGCAAGAACTGGGACAATAAGTCCAAAGGCGTTACCGCCGCCAATCGTCATTAACGCTTCCGAAATAGGATTATAACTAGCATCATCCGGCTTAAACGAGTTATATCCAAACATAAAACATATCGCAATTAAAATCCCGCCGCCAACAACAAACGGCAGCATGTTAGAAACACCATTCATTAAATGCTTATAAAATCCTGTACGTGAACCTTTTTGATCCGATCCTTTTTCACTTTGGCTGCCATTACCTTTGAAAATAGGGGCATCCTGTTTTAGTGCTTTGTCAATTAATTGATCAGGTCGACGAATTCCTTCAGCTACCGCTGCTTGTATCACGTGTTTTCCTTGGAACCGTTCCATCTCGACATTGATATCTGCAGCAATAATGACTGCTGTCGCATTGTCAATTTCCTCTTTTGTAAGGACGTTTTTTGCACCGCCAGAGCCGTTGGTCTCAACCTTAATATCCACACCCATTTCAGCAGCTTTTGCTTTAAGGGAATCAGCCGCCATATAAGTATGGGCAATACCTGTTGGACAACCGGTAACAGCTACGATTGAATTCTTTTTACTTAATGTAACTGTTTCTTGTTTTTCCTCTTTATCATTTCGGTTAATGGTGTCAATGATTTCTTCAGGAGTGGTTGCCTTTAGAAGATCGTAACGAACTTCTGCCTTCATTAACAGACCAGAAAGACGAGCTAATGCTTCTAAATGTGTATTATTTGCACCATCTGGAGCAGCAATCATAAAAAATAAATGTGCTGGTTTTCCATCCAATGATTCATAATTAACACCTGCAGCTGATTTTCCAAAGACAATGGCTGCTTCTTTGACTACTTTTGTTTTAGCATGCGGGATGGCGATGCCATCTCCAATACCTGTTGTACTTTGCTCTTCACGCTTTAAAATGGCTGCTTTAAATTCAGCAATGTCTGATATTTTCCCCGCATTATAAAGGACATCAACAAGCTGATCAATCGCAGCTTCTTTTTGATTGCCTTCAATATTTAAAAGAATCGTATTTTTAGATAACAATTCAGTAATTTTCATGGCTTTCTCTCCCTTATCGGATCTCTTTTATATGAACTTGTGAAAGAAGTTCTTCTACTTTTTCCTTGGTACATAAACCAAGTGAAAAGGCTGTAGCACTTCCCGATGCCACACTAAAGCGAAAAGCTTCTTCAATATTACTTGTTTCCACGTAGGCTGCTAAGAAACCTGCGACCATGGAATCCCCTGCTCCTACTGAATTTTTCACTTCTCCTTTTGGAACCTCAGCCAAAAGGGTTGTTTCACTATTTATCAATACCGCTCCAGCGCCAGCTAGTGAAACGATAACATTTTTTGCACCCATCTCTACAAGCCTCTTCCCGAGTGGGATTACTTCTTCAGCGTTTGTAATGGTCGTTTCAAATAATTCTCCTAATTCAAGATGATTAGGTTTGATTAATAAGGGTTGATAAGGAAGGACTTTTTTTAACAAATCACCTTCTGCATCCACAACAAATTGTGCATTACTTTCACTGCAAATCTTGACCAGGTCCTCATATGTTGTTTTGGGTAAACTGCTTGGAATACTTCCAGCCAGAACCAATAAATCATCTGCACCTAATTGCATGATTTTTTGTTTTAACAGGGTAAAATTTTCTTCCGTGATTGTCGGTCCTTTTGCATTAATTTCGGATTCTTGACCTGTTTTGAGTTTTACATTAATCCGTGTATCTTCTTCGACCTGAACAAAATCTGAATCTATCTTTTCATTTTGAAGATATTGCTCGATGTATGCTCCAGTAAAACCACCAACAAATCCCAACGCTTTACTGCGCGTGCCAAATTGGTTTAAAACCCTTGATACATTAATTCCTTTACCACCTGGAAATTTTGCTTCATCGACTGTTCGGTTTAACTCCCCCAACTGAAAGATCTCTAGTTTAACGATATAGTCAACAGAGGGGTTTAACGTTAATGTATAAATCATGCTGTCACAACCTTTATTGTAGTCCTATTTAAGTATTGCTTCTGTGTTTCGTCCTCTAATTCATTCGTGATAATCGTTGCTTCATGAATTTCGGCAATTTTCGCAAACGAGATTTCAGCAAATTTTGTATTATCCGCTAATACATATGTCTCTCTTGAAAGAGAAATTGCCTTTTGCTTCACCATGGCTTCCTCTTGATCTGGAGTCGTAAAGCCAAATTGTGGATGAATGCCATTCACACCCATAAAACATTTATCAAAACGGTACAGGTCTAATCCTGCTAAGGCTCCCCTTCCAATGAACGCATTGGTATTAGATTTCGCCATACCACCAATTAAATAGGTGGAGATGCCTTTATCTAATAATGGTTTTAAATGCATTAAGCCGTTCGTAACAACGACTATTTCCTTAAACGGCAAGAATTCAATCATTTCAATAACAGTTGATCCAGCATCAAGGTAGATGCAATCACCTTCATCCACCAAACTAGCTGCATATTGTGCAATCAATCGTTTTTCTTGAAGGTTTTTGGACGATTTCTCAATCATACTCGGCTCTTGAAGTTTCCCCTGTAATCTTGAGGCACCTCCGTGGATTCTCTTTAAAAACTTTTGGTCCTCTAATTGCGAGAGATCTCGGCGAATTGTTGACTCAGAAGACTCAGTTAACTCCATAATTTCATTAATTTTTACTACATTTTTCTCTTTTAATAATTGCATGATAATTCGATGACGTTCTGGTGTTAACATGTCATCACCACCTAGATTTTTTATTATTAATTACATATTACTGAAAACGATTGCAAATATCAATCATTTTCTTTCAAAAACATTCACAATTTGAATGTTTTTGAACGTTTTTTTAACTCCTCGAATAACAACAAATATATCCAAGCTCATAATACAAAAAATTTTTTCTGCAAACCTGGAAATTATTATGGTATAATATGTATGGATATAAACGATGGATGCAGTTGTGGTTTAATGGTAGAATTTCAGCTTCCCAAGCTGACGGCGGGGGTTCGATTCCTCTTATCCACTCCATTAAATATGGAGAAGTACCCAAGTGGTTATAAGGGGGCGCACTCGAAATGCGTTAGGACGGGTAACCGTTGCGTGAGTTCGAATCTCATCTTCTCCTCCATACATATTCTTTCAAAAACCACGATGAATTATCTTGGTTTTCTTCATATAAAAAACGCCAGAGATTTCTGGCGTTTTTGCATGTACACTTATTGATAGGGACTTAACCATTCAGGGTATAGTAACCCTCTTTATAAATTATTCACAATTTCAAAATAGTATGAAATTAACATGAGAAAATAACAATTTTCGAGAAAAATATTAATAGCGATTCAATTTTTTCTTGTTCAATTAAAAATGTGTATAATAGTATGGATGAATACTTTGAAGAGGATGATACATTTGAACATTACTGGGCACACCGTTGAAAAATTAGAAGATCCATTCGGTTTATTATCAGGTGACCGTTATGAGTTTTTCTTAGAACTTGAGGTAGATGAAGAAGATGAGCTTTATTCAGAAAAAGGAATTGGTCTAAGAGCTATATTCGTTAGTGACGAAAAAGGCGAGAAAATTACCAACTCTTATCTTTATGAACAGGAGAATGAGAAAGTTCTAGACTTTGCTCTTGAAGAGGATGAAGAAGCCCTTATCCTAGCCTATTGTAAAGAACACGCAAAGGAATCATAAAAAGCAGGGAGTGATGATCACTCCCTGCTCCCCATTTATTACATAAAGTTCTTACTATGGTTGTGAATGACTTGTAATTCTTTTGTTGTTAAACTCATTTCGCTTTTACAAATCGGGCATAATGGTACATCCGTGCTTTTAAAATTGTCGCGTACCCAGCATTTACAAGTGTCAGAATTACAAACCCAAATTTTCGTTTCTTCTAATTTGATTTCCTCATCATTTTTTCTACCAAACGCCAAAACGATCACCCCTTATGATTAGTGCATGACTGTTTTTACTATTTTGTTTGTTAGCTAAATAATATGGAAAATATCAATATACATCATTTAGCGGTTCCCATTGACATTGAAACTAGTTCTTTATTTATTTATGAATATTATAGATAAAAAGGTGATGCTATATCCCGTGCATCACCTTTTTATTTTAATAGAATTAAACTGTTTGAACGTTAGCTGCTTGTGGTCCACGAGCGCCTTCAACGATTTCGAAAGAAACTGTTTGGCCTTCTTCTAAAGTTTTGAAGCCTTCTGTTTGAATTGCTGAAAAGTGAACAAATACATCTTGACCGCCATCTGCTTCGATAAATCCAAAACCTTTTTCTGCATTAAACCATTTAACTTTACCGTTGTTCATGAAATAACCCCCAAAATAGTTGTTCACTTTTAATTTATTTTACAATTAAGAAAAATAAAAAAGACGTACTGACACGTTTGGGTAATAGACATCACCCACAAGTTCGTGCAGTTACGACTACCAAAACCAATAATATTGAATTTACTTAAAAGCGTACCTTTATTTTAACCGATTTTTGCCAAAACGTCAATAAAATTTCAAAAACTAGGAAATGAAGAGAAAATATTTCAGTTTTTTTAATAGACTACTATACTTGTTAAAGGTTGGACAGAATAATGAAACCCTGTAAGTGAGTTTCATTATTCTTTATTAAAATTACCTTGTAAAAATATTTCCATAAAATTGACGACAAATTTCTGGATATCAGCTTCCATACCGATGTAATCAAGCGTAACTACGGGTTCTTTATCTGGTTTTGGTCGAAAATCAGCAATACTTTTTCCTTTGGCATTACCAAATTCCTCTACCCTGACCCGTCTTGGGATATATTTTACTAAATCGGGCTCCGTTAACGCCATGAGCGGGACCACGTCATGAAGTGGCGCACCATTAATACCCGGGACATTTTTCTGATATGCATTAAAGTAATAATCAAATGCGGGTTTTAATAATGGTCGAAAAGGTGTCGGGCTGTTTTTGCTAAGAAAGTCAATTATATCGGGTGTGATGATTGCTTTATTGGTTATATTTAGCGGATATAAATAAATATTATGTGCTTTTTCCATAACCATATGTGCTGCAATTGGATCAACATAAAAATTCGCTTCGGCTTCAGCGGTAATATTCCCCGGGACCAAAAAAGCTCCACCCATAATATAAAAAGCGTTTACTCCCTTTAATGCGTCATTCCCGTACAAAATAAACATTAACGCTAACTCAGTCAATCTTCCCACAGATACAATGACGATATCCCCTTCATATTGCGTAACAATTTCAATAATTTTGTTAATATCATAAACCTTTACATTCTTGATTGTATCGGGTGGCTTTATGGGTCCTAACCCTTCTTCGCCATGAATTTCTGGGTAATACAGGATTGGTTGACCAGATAAGGGACCAGCTGCACCGGCTATAATTGGAATATCGGATCTACGGGCTAATGTTAACAGATAGGCGGTGTTTTTAACTGATTTCTCTTTCGGGGTATTACCATAACCACTGACAATGCCGACGAGGTTTATTTTGGGATGTAGTAAGGCATACATGATGGCAAAAGAATCATCAATACCAGGATCAGCAATCATGAGCACATTGTAAGCCACTCTATCTCCCCCATAAGTTATATTTATAAAAACTATGCATTATTGAGGGGTGAAAGAACTATAGAAAAACCGATTCTAAAATCGAATCGGTGGCAGTAATGCTTTTTCTCATGCTTCTTTTTTGACTCGTAGTGCTGTTTTCTTCCTTGGCGCAGCCGTTTTTTGGGGTTTTGTCCGGTCAATGGATGCCTGTAAGGCTGCCATTAAGTCTGTGACATTTGAAGCTACTTCTTTCGTAGCTGCGGATACGATCTCTTGTCCATTTCGTTTCGATTCAATTAACTCAAGCAGGGCAGTTCTATAATCATCCGTATACTTTCCTGGGTCAAATGCTGTTGTCAATTGGTCAATTAACATGATGGCAGTGTCGAGTTCCCTTTTCGTCACTTTTTCCTCGGAAGGAACACTTGGTACATCGCCCGCTTTTCGTACTTCATCTGGATAATGAATGGTTTCCATGACTAAGACATTATCGTATACACGAATCACTGCTAATTGCTCTTTAGAACGAATGATAATTTTGGCAAGACCTACTTTTTGTGACTCCATTAATGCTTTTCTTAGCAATGAATAGGCTTTGCCTCCACCCTCACTAGGAGACATATAATAACTTCGATCGAAATAAATGGGATCGATTTGTTCCATTTTTACAAAATCAATTATTTCAACTGCCTTGTCTTCGTTTTCTTTTCGTAACTTTTCAAGTTCTTCGTTGTCCAGCACAACAAATTTCCCTTTTGTATACTCGTACGCTTTAACGATATCCTCTGGTTTCACTTCTTCCTCACAAACAGAACAGATTTTCTCATATTTAATCGGAGCATTACATTTGTTATGCAGGGTTCGAAGCTTGATATCTTTATCCTCTGTTGCTGTATGAAGTTTAATGGGTATATTTACAAGCCCAAAACTGATACTTCCCTTCCACATCGTATGCATTGTGTAATTCTCCATTCTTTTTACTTTTATTTTGCGGTACCGAGACATTCACATTCCTAAAAACATTTGGAAAAGAATGAATCTGAGGTTTATTAAACAAAATAAATAAAAAAGAGAGGGACAATTTATCCATGAAGCCGATGCTGCCAAGTCTTACCTTTGAACTTCCTGCTCATCCCGATTGGCTATACGAAGTAAAATATGACGGATTTCGTGCCCTTTTAGTATGGAATTCTCGAGGAATTGATCTTATTAGCAGGAACGAAAAATCTCTTCTCCCCCAATTTCCTGAGATAAAGGAATTTTTATTAAAACACGAAAAACAATTTAAACCGTTTTTACCCTTACAATTAGATGGTGAACTAGTTTCATTAGAAAACACACATAAAGCTAATTTCTCGATGATCCAGGTTCGAGGACGATTAAGATCGGAAAAAAAGATTCGCGAACAGGCGGATATATCCCCTTGTCGGCTAATGGTGTTTGACATCCTGTTGTGTTCAGGAAAACCACTTCATTCACTTGTTTTTCATAAACGTAAAAACCAACTCATTAAACTATTCGAAAAAATCGATTTCGAGTTAGAAGCTGATCCATACAATGAACAACTCGTTCAACTTGTTCAGGCAAATGACGAATTTAATCCGCTTTGGGAGAAGGTAGTTTTATCTGACGGGGAAGGTATTATTGCAAAGCATAAAAATAGTCTATGGGAAGAAGGAAAACGCTCTTTACAATGGTTAAAGTATAAAAATTGGAAATATGTAAGCTGTTTTATCAACGCCTATGATAAAACGAATGGTTATTTTTACGTAAGTGTTTATAAGGATAACAAAATCCATCCAATTGGTCAGGTCCTTTTCGGTTTTAACCCAGAGGAAAAGCAAGCACTTCAGCAAACGATTAAACAAAATATGCTCCGGGAAGAGGGGCAGCTGATAATTGTGCAACCCGCCATATGTTTAGAGGTAAAATATTTAGAGCTTTATGAAAACCAACTTCGTGAGCCTCATTTTGACCGATTTCGCTTTGATTTAGAGCCAGCATCTTGTACATATGATCGTTTTATCTTTGCACAAAAAAACCTGCCTGAAGGCTTAGATATAAGTCATCCTGAAAAACCATTATGGGAAAACCTTGCAATCCGGAAGGCAGACTATATCCTGTACTTGCGAGAAATATCACCTTACATGCTGCCATTTTTAAAAGATCGGTTATTAACCGTCATTCGCTATCCACATGGAATGTTTGGCGAAGCGTTTTATCAAAAAAACTGTCCTGATTATGCACCCGAATTTATACAAACACATCCAGACGAGGGGATTGACTATATTCTCTGCAATAATTTAAAAACGCTCGTTTGGCTTGGCAATCAATTAGCCATAGAGTTTCATATTCCCTTCCAAACCATTCATAGCAAAGAACCAAGTGAGATTGTATTTGATTTAGATCCGCCCTCCAAGGACCACTTTCAATTGGCGATTAAAGCAGCCCTGCTCATTAAAGAAGTCCTCGATCAATTAAATTTAATAGGTTTCATTAAAACTTCTGGAAACAAAGGACTTCAAATCTACCTGCCTTTACCAGAAAATGAATTTACTTATGATGATACTAGGTTATTTACAAGTTTTATCGCTGAATATTTGATTTCAAAGGATCCGGACTCCTACACAATAGAACGAATGAAGAAAAAGCGCGGAAACAGGCTATATGTTGACTATGTGCAGCATAGCGAAGGGAAAACGATTGTTGCCCCCTATTCCATGCGAGGAAATGAACATGCTGGTGTAGCCACTCCCCTATATTGGGAAGAAGTAAATGAAAATCTGGTGCTCTCATCATTTAACATGGAAAATGCTCTAAAAAGAATTCGTCAGCAAAGGGATCCCTTTTCGAATTATTTTCAAACAAAATCTATCCAACCGTTTGGTCCTGTATTGGAGGTGTTAAAAAGAGGGCCGAATAAAAAAGGATAGGGATGGCCCTATCCTTTGATTTGAGTTTCAACGTATTGTTGTGCCTCATTTTGTAACAGCTCATACGAAGACTGTTCAGACAGTTCCGTTTTCGATGTAACTGTAAATGCTTTATTCTCTAGGTCAACATTAATGGAGGCACTGTAAAGATATGTAGCATTGCCTATTAAGTCAATTGTATATTTTCTTTCATTTTCATGTACAACACATTGTACTTTTCCACCATTATTATAAACATTTACAACAATTTCAAATTTATTTAATTCCTGTAAACAAGTAACAAGTGTGGAAGCTGACATTGCTGTCCCGCAAGCATTCGTAAAACCTACACCACGCTCAAACGTTCTTACATAAATTGAACCTGGCTGCAGATACTTAACAAAGCTTACATTCACACCGTCAGGGAATAAATGATTTGGGCCATTTACTTTTTCACTTAACTGTTTTTGAAGATCGCCTTCAAGCTGATCTGCTTCAACAATGGCAATTAAATGTGGATTAGGAACAGCAAGTGCTGTAAACCTTAAATCTGC
The DNA here is from genome assembly GCF_036962765.1 of Neobacillus drentensis. Taxonomy (GTDB): domain Bacteria; phylum Bacillota; class Bacilli; order Bacillales; family Cytobacillaceae; genus Neobacillus; species Neobacillus drentensis_C. The sequence continues at coordinate 17,801 of NZ_JBALOS010000062.1, read as the reverse complement.
TGAAAGTTCTTCGATTTTTTCATTAAATAAGGTTGGTTTATTTAAATTTAAAGGGAGAGCTTTTAATTCAAATAAAACCGGGGAAATTTCCACCTGGTAGGTATGGATATTTGGCAGTAGGTCATTTTGTTTGCTTACCTGTAAATTTGCTTTCATCGTTTCAATCACGGCTTTATTTTGCCCAAGATGTTCACATACATATCTCGCCACGAGCCGTAGTCCATTTCCACACATAGATGCCTCTGACCCGTCAGAGTTAAAAACGCGCATTCTACCATCGGCATTGTTACTATTCATAACGAATAGGATTCCATCAGCACCTAATTCAGACTGACGATTACATAACAATTTTGCGAGTTCCGCTCGTTCATGTTCCGAAAAGACATATCCATTTGACATTTCATCAATGATTAAAAAGTCATTTCCAGAACCATGACCTTTAATTAATTTGACTTGCATCGTAATACCCCCACACCTTGATATAAGTATGTTATTTATCATATCAAACAATGTTCGTGAGGGAAACTGTCCAAGCTTCTATCTTTCGATAAAATACTCATTAACCAAGAATGATATTCGAAGGAGCTTGTCCTGTTCTGATAAAGTCTCTCTCATGGTGAGTACGGGCGTATTGGGTTCTGGAAACAAAGAACTCCAATCAATTGGCATCCAGCCGCGCCGAAGCCGTGCGTCCTGATGGTGATGTTGATTTATTAATCGCTCATCCATAAAGACTGCTGCACCTTCAACGGCACCAATAAACCTGCCGTTCGAATCTAGTAACTCCTTTTTAAGTGATCTCCAATTTTGTTTTCTTCTTTCAAAACAGCCCAGGTACTGCTTCCTTTGATTAAACACCTCAATTTTTATCACTTTTCTGCCACTAACCTTAAAATAACCGATTGCTTGGTTATCGATATTATAGAGTGCATACATCTTTGTAATGGCTAACTTTTTTAGCCCTTTGCCTCGGTACCTTTTTATCATTCCAGCCATATGCCCGTTAGGAAAATAGAAAAGTAGTTTTGAAGCGTTCGTGTTCAAATACAATACCAGTAAATGTCGTGCGTCAAATAACGACATACTGCCACCCTTGGAATTCCCCATACTTCTGGCAATTGAATTCGATTGCCTTCTTCTGAAAAGATAGAATTGAAAACTAACTAAGCTATAGATAAGAAATGGGATTGTAAAAAACATGATATCTTTTGTTTTAAAAATAGAAAGGTTACCAGCGACGATTAGGATTGCTGGAATTAATGCAGTAATACTACCATTTAAGTTCAAATTAGCTGTATCCCGGTAATATTCATTTATTTTCATCTGGAAAACTCCTTATCAATTCCTCTCTACTTAGTTTATTTAATAGCAGCAAAAAAAATGATAGGAGATTTCGATTAGATAAAAAAAGAAGAGACTAGTAGGTCCCTTCTCTTACTCGTTAATATAGGTAAGGATCGATGACATGGCTGATCTTGCATCCTCGTACCCTTGATTGTATAGTTCTTCCAGCCTTCCCGGATTCCGTTCCATTCTACCGACCTTTAAGGGCTTGGTTGGACGGATAATTAAAACATTTCCTTTTTGCTCTTCCTTATTAAGATATTCGACCGTTTCATTATAGATTTGGTATCGATTCCTAAGGGACTGTTGCAATCCTTTATATCCAGGGTATTTTCGATCGACAAGAAAATGTAACTTCGAGGGCTTTTTCATATATCCTTCGTTTCTAGTTAGAATCACGATGTTTTTGGTAAACCCATCCTGCTGGGCTTTCTTGATTGGTATGGGGTCGCTAATTCCACCATCAAGTAGTACTTTATCTTTATATCGAACTTCAGGTGCAATAAACGGTAAGGAGCTCGATGCACGTAATATGGTTAACAGGTCATTCCCATAATCTTTCTTTTTGTAATACACAGGCTCACCTGTCAGACAATCCGTGGCACCCACGACAAATTCTGTCGTACTATTGTAAAAAACATCATAATGGTAGGGAACATGTTTATTTGGAATTTCGTCAAAAATAAAATCCATCCCAAAAAATTGCCGATTCCGGAAATAATTTTTCCATGAAATGTATCTTGGGTCAGAAGCATATTCAATCGTAACGGTTTTATTTCTTCCTTTTTGCTTTGACAAATAGGAGGCAGCATTACATGCACCTGCAGAAACCCCGATTACATAAGGAAAAAATAACTGAGATTCTAAAAAGTATTCAAGGATACCGGCCGTGTAAACACCACGCATTCCTCCACCTTCTAGTACCAAACCGACTTGATTTTCCATCCTGCCCCGCCCTTTCATTGTTTATATTATTCATTTGTCATTATAGTCCTTCTCATTTTATTTACAAAATGAAACGACTTTGTGATGAATCCTGCTCTAATTATCCATACCATTTGAAAAAAGGTTTCATTATTTTTATTGAAAAAATTTATCCGGTTACACTATTCCCTAGGCACCTAAATTGTTAAAATTGATAAAATAACTATTATCAACATGAAGAAAGGTTTTTTTATGACAAAGATACTTTTAAAAAATGCCACTGTTTATCCAATTACATCTGAGCCCATCCCAAATGGGGATGTGTTAATTGAAGGAGGGAAAATCCTTAAAATTGGAAAAAATCTAAAGACTGATTTAAATGTAAAAATCATCGATTGTGGGAATTTATTTCTGTTTCCTGGCTTCATAGATGTTCATACCCATTTAGGCCTCTATGATGAAGGAACAGGCTGGGCCGGGAATGATGCTAATGAAACGGCTGAAGCGCTCACACCCCATATTCGGGCGATTGATGGAGTTTATCCGTTGGACCCGGCCTTCACTGATGCTGTTAAAAACGGGATTACGACAGCCAATGTTATGCCAGGGAGTGCCAATGTTATTGGCGGAACCACTTCTGTGATCAAAACTACCGGCAGAAATATAAAAAAAATGATTATCCGAGAGATCTCGGGCTTAAAAATTGCTTTAGGGGAAAATCCAAAAAGAATTCATAGCCACGGCAACAATGATTCCATTACACGAATGGGGATAATGGGAATGCTCAGGGAAGCTTTCTACCAGGCCATCCATGCCGATAATCCAGACGTTCCTAGGATAGCTCCGATCGTCATGGCCTTAAAAGGAGAAATTCCAGTTAGAATTCATGCCCATCGTGCTGATGATATTATTTCAGCGCTACGATTCGCGGAAGAATTTAATCTTGATTTACGAATTGAGCACTGCACAGAGGGGCATCTAATCGCCAGTGAATTATCAGGGATCGATTTAAAGGTATCTGTTGGTCCTACCTTAACGCGAAGGTCAAAAGTCGAATTGAAAAATAAAACCTGGAAAACCTATCAGGAATTGACTAATCATGGTGTCGAAGTATCGATTACCACCGATCATCCCTATACCCCAATCCAATACTTAAATATTTGTGCAAGTCTAGCGGTTCGAGAGGGATTACCGGAACAAAAAGCACTAGAGGGAATTACGATTCTGCCAGCTAAAAATTTAAAAATAGACACTCAAGTTGGAAGTATTGAGGGGGGCAAGGAAGCAGATTTAGTGCTATGGAGTCACCATCCTTTCCATTACTTGGCTAAGCCAAAATGGACGATGATCGGCGGCGAAATGGTCTATCAAGAAACATAGAATTTTGCTGAAATTTGGTAAAAAATATTATCGAAAAATCCACAAAAAACCTATTTATTTTTTATCTATTTTCTTGTATTATTTTCTAAGTGAAACCAATTAAAAACCTGAAAGTCTTTGGGGGTTTATGAGCATATTCTGGTTAACAAAAAAATGAAATAGGGAAGGCAAATGGTGCGCCACCAGTTTTACTGGTTCTAGTGGGTTCGATTCCCACCCCGAAATTTTTTAGTAAAATTATAAAAAATTTCGAGGGTGGGCCGTTTCTTTTGACATGGGATCGGAATGCCCTAATGGAGGGATATTCATGCTTAAAAAACGTGATCTTCATGACAGCCACACATTGTACGAATTAATGACGCACCCTGATGTCTTCCCTTTTGTGCGCCAAAAAGCTGATTCCTATGAAGAATTCTTATTTATGACTAAACAAACCATTGAAGCCGAAGAACGCGGTGAATTAATATCACGAACCATTCTGGATGAATGGGGTGCGCCTATTGGTACTATCAATCTTTTTGATATAGAGGATAACGCTGGGTTTTTAGGAACTTGGCTTGGCAAGCCTTTTCATGGAAAAGGATATAATAGTCCGGCTAAGGATGCCTTTTTTCAGGAACTTTTCTATGAATTAGGTATTGAAACAGTCTTTATGAGAATACGCAAGGTTAATATACGCTCAATCAAAGCAGCGGAAAAACTTCCTTATGTAATAACTGCAAATGAAACGAGAAAATCTATATATGATCAACTGAACGCAAATGGTGATGTGTATGATTTATATGAGATACCAAAAGATCAGTACACCTTCTACCTCATGCGAAATGGTGCTGCTCAATCCGACGATTCACAATTGTTAGAAGCATAAAGAAGCAATCGGCCATGTCCGATTGCTTTTTGTTTAACATTTTTTAAGAAATATTAATCCGTTATGTTCTGTTCAATCGTTACATTCACGTCATTAAGACCCATTTGGAGCAAAAATTCATCGAGTTCCTCATTTGTTAATGTTTCAAAGCGGCCATCATGAAAAAATATCTGGGTTTGATTAGGGTTAATTCTGTTCATATTAAAACTCATTTTCTTTGCTCCTTTCATAGATGATTGGTATCTATTGTCTACAAAAAGAGATATTTTCATTCATGAAAATCAAATAGCTCAAAAAATTATACTAATTCTTATTTACCTTTCCTAATACATCCATTCCCCCAGTAACAGGAATAATACTTCCTGTTATAAATTCAGACTTCTCGTCAGCTAGGAAAGCAATGACTCTGGCAATATCCTCTCCTGTTCCATGCCTGCCGATAGGGGCATTTCCCATCACACCCATTGCCTCTTCGATATTACTCTCTTTCCATTGGTTGATTATATCACCTGGGCAAACCATATTCGCAGTAATCCCATTTTCGGCTTCCTCGATCGCAATGGTCCTTGTAAGTGAGGCCAAACCAGTCTTCGCTGCAGCAAAGGCTGACCGAAATATCCAACCTGGAGCAGTTTCAACTCGATCATATCCAAATGTAATAATTCTCCCCCATTTTTGCTTTCGCATCGGAGGAATAACTAATTTTGTTAAATAAAAAACCGCACTTAAATTCCCTTGTACGATATAGTTCCATTCTTCGAAAGAATAGTCTGCCAGTTTTTTTCTTTCATGAATATATGGACCTGCATTATGTACTAAAACATCCACTGTATGGAAAGTCGAAAGTGTTTCATTAACAATGCGGATACAATCCTCTTTGGTTGCTACATCTCCTTGAACAGCAATGTTTTTGGTTCCAAAGCATTCTGTCAATTGGTTTGCTAAAGAAATTGCTTCAGTTTTGCTATTACGATAGTTAATGGCTAGATGATAACCATTCTCCGCAAGATATAAAGCCGTTTTTTTGCCAATACCAGTTGCTCCTCCCGTAATCAAAGCCGTTTTCTTTTTCACAAATCATTACCTCTCTATGTTTAGAATATCTTTCTTAACTATATGTTAACTAGAGATGTTTATACGCAATTTTTACTTTCTTGAATAAAGATTAAAAGGATAGAACGCTTGTCAGGAACTTAGGTTTTAATAACGAATGGGCAAATGTTAGCATAGGATACAAATATCTAAGTAAGGAGGAAAGGATGAGATCATTGTTCCCGTGGAACCTATTCCCATTTGATAAAAATATCAAGGATAAGATGGCAAAAATGAAGCCTGAAGAAATCAATCATTATGTTCAGGATATAATAGGTAAAATTATGCCTGGAAACATGAAAGCTGGAATCAATCCTCAGGAGATGTTCCAGGGATTCCAACCGTCGGTATCCACACCAGTTTCCTCGAACGATCGTTTACATTCAACTGCTTTCGAAACACATGATTTTGTTTATGTTAGAATTTTCATAAATAAAGAGGAGTGGGTAAAACAACTTCGGATCTATCATACCTCCAATCAACTAATTGTAGAGCATCTCCCTCAGCATGAAGATAAACATACAATAACTCTGCCTGCCATTGTGAAAAAGAAGGGCGCAACAGCTACCTTCAAAGATGGCATCCTTGAAGTCAAAATTCCTAAAAATATTGACATGCAATATTCTCAGATTGATGTTACCGAAATTTAATTACTATTCAGAAAAAGGTGTTAAGTACAAAGGACAGCAATTTGCTGTCCTTTTTGTCAATGTCAGTAATGTTATTCCTTCGTATCATCCATGTTCATGTCATCCATTGAGCTCTTTGCATTTTCATCCTCCGGTTCACTCGGACTCCCAACGACAAATTCTTCTTTAGGCATATTATGCATATCTCTTGCTGTAACGTGTGAAATGATATAATACGTTCCTTCTTGTGTGAATGATTTTTCCAACCGATAGATTCCATTTTCTGTATGTTTAATTTCAACCTTTTCATGCTTTGGATCCTTAGCACGCCATATCTCAAAAATAACCTCTGCATCGTTTACCTTATCATTTCCCTGAGTAACCTTCGCCTCAAATGTTACCGGCTTATTTACTTCACTGGGATTTGGTTTAATGGACAAGTCTACTTCAACCATTTGCGGTAGATTATCACTTTGATCTTGTTTATTACACGAGACAGCGATACTTAAACAAAGAAGCACTACTAAAAAAACGGAAAACTTTTTCAAAATTCCTCTCTCCTAACTTTATTCTTCCATCACTTCATTATGAATTTTTATTAACTGTACCTTGGCTTCATGCGAAATTGTTGAATCACTCACTCTTTTGATTGCAGAATAATATTTCTCAAATTTGCTTTTCCTGATCCTCGGGTGTGAATTTTCATCAAGGAGCTCTCTTTTTATCGCTTCTCGCAAAGTGACCTCACTGCTTTTCCCTTTGGTATCTAGTAAACGATTATTCCAAATCTTCCGATATTCTTCTAATAAATGATCAATGGAAGCCTTTTCTTTAGACAAAAAAATCCCCTCCTTTTGTCTTTACTTGCATTGTTACATATTTCCTCACCTTTTTGCAAAAAATAGAGGTTAACATATCCATGGAAGGAGTAAGCTTATATGTCTACACCTTATAAATGTCCAAATTGCAAGACGAATCGAAGCCGCTTTAATGTGATTCAACAAGTTTCTCATTCTGTTAAGCTCGACCCGCAATCAGGTGACGTCATCAAAGAGTATGCTGAAAACGAATTAGAACCCTTCCATCTCCCCTATAACGGCCCTGAATATCGGGTACAATGTGGTGCTTGCGGTTTAGTAGAGGATGAGCGTACCTTTATAAAATTTGGCGAACAACCCTTATAGCACTTTCCAAACAAAAACATCCTTTATTGGAGGTCCAATAGTGAGGATGTTTTTGTTTTTTGCTGTCTTAAATATCAGTGTTGATTTTTTATCTAAGTTGTAAGTGGATTGGAGCGGAAGGCGCGAGACTCCTGCGGGAGTACGGGACAGGGGAGACCCCGCAGGCGCGCAACTCGCCGAGGAGGCTCCCCAACCGCCCGCGGAAAGCGAAGCGCCTGGAGCGGAAATCAACTGGCAAGTTTAATATAACTTTGTTTTTTTATTGAAGTTCATTTTGCTTAAGAAAATCCTTTGAATCCACTTTCCAAGCGTCAATTGGTGAAAATCTGATCAAATGAATATTTCCCCTAAAGGTCTGTCGACCTCTATTTTTTATAAACCAGTCGATTTCTACGGGTACATCCAAACTAATTTCTTCTTTTAAATCCTCTGCTGGTAAGAGTTCCATCCGAGAAATGCTAATATTATCTACATCCTCTAAAATGGGCTTCCAGTTAATTTTTTGCAGCGAGGCTTCTGATGTAATTCTGCGATCTTGCTGTTTAAATCCTGCAATATAGGCATTTATGACTTCATACGGATTCGCTTTTCCTAAATACTGATTTAATTGCCCAGAAGCCTTCAACACCATGAGCATATGTGATAAGTCCATTGAATTGGTTCGATGGGTAGTACTTCCATAAAAATGAATACAAAAGTGTCCAGGAAAGTTATTCTGGAGTGCACCAGCACCATGAGGCATCCCATGCATGGAACCTGCTATCCACTGGTCCTTATGAATGACAATAATAGCCCGGCGTTTCCAGCTCCATTTGCCCCCATATATTCTTTTCATGATCTTTGTGTCTTTTGAGGTTAAAGGTTGAACGTCAGCATGGTGGCTCCCCGCACGTCTTTGCACTTTAAACTTTTTACCCGTTTCTACGTCCAAAACTGTAAATTTTGTGTACTTAGGGAGGATTTGATTAACGTCTTTCCAGTTTAACATCTCAATTTTATAACTAATAGTTGATGCAGCTTTAACTCCTTGACTGTATAGGAGGATATGAATACATACAAAAAAAATAACTACCCTCTTCATAGCATCCTCCTTTTAGAAATAAACTTTGCTACATTAAAAGAGTTACCTGAAGAGGAAATTATCATTCATTCAATCCGTGTATTTTTGTTATTTTCAAGATTTTCTAGTTCTATTTTGATCCCATTCCAATCAATATCCTCACCGATAAATACAATGTTTAATGGCATATTCATGTCCTCTTTCATATATAGCGGCATTCCATAAGAAAATTGAAATAAATATGGAAGGTTCGAATAGTCGAACTTTAGATAACCTTTAATACGGTAAATAGTGTCCGGCAGTTTTTTCAAAAAATCTTCAAATTCTGTTTGGCTAATGGCTGCATTAAATTGGTATACAAAGGTCGTTAAATTTAAATGGGCGGGCTGAGCAGCCTTCTCTAAAGAAACAGAAAGACTTCGCAACTGTTCAATTGCAACTTGTGAAAAATTAGTCAAAAGACATCTTGCATTCGGATTAATGGACTGAATTTCGAAAGTAATCTTTGATTGCTCATTCTCTTTTAATTCATTCATTTTATTTACAAGGATGAAGTCTGCATGTCTTACCTGTTCTAGGATTAATTGCTGAAGCTGCGGATTTAATGATTTTCGATCCATCCACCTTGTGCCGTCAACTGTTGTGATAATACCCTTTATGTTTAATTTATCTGCAAATAATGGTGATAGGATCGCATCTAAAACCTCCACAGGGTGGGCAGCACCGGTCGTTTCGATATAGATCACTTCTGGTTTTTCCACTACCAATAGACCTTGTAATTGCGCTTCCAGCTTGTCCTGTATGGAACAGCAAATACATCCGCCCAGAAGCTCTTTTAAGGTAACACCTTCATCATCTACAACATCAGAATCAATAGAGACCTTCCCTAATTCATTCATCATGACAGCTGTTTTTCTTCCCATTCGATGTTCATCCGCTAACAATCGTTTGAGTAGGCTAGTTTTCCCACTCCCTAAAAAACCAGATAAAATATAAACCTCAGCTTTTTTCATTTTTCATCTCCCTTTCTATTGATCATTGATGACGAATTCAAAAAATGAACCCAACTCCAAAGGAGTCGGGTCGGTTTTGTTTATTTCATTGTTCCCTTTAATACTTTGATCGCCTCTTGCATTTGTGTATCATTGTTTTTAATTTTATCTCTTAATAATTCCATTAGTTTCATGGTAGAATCGCCTTTTAAAATTCCAGTGGCTGGGAGCTTTTGAGCTTTTTGGAATGCTGTAACGGCTGCTTTTGTCTTTTTGTCAAAAAATCCGTCTGTACGGCCTGGGTCATATCCAACCGTTTTTAACATTTTCTGTGCTGTTTGCACTTCTGTGCCCGAACTAGATTGTTTAAGTTCTTTATCTGGATCAATGATAGTTAAGGTTGCATAGTCAGGTAAGGCCACTTCCACATCTGGATTGATACCTTTTTTATGGATCCAATTGCCATTTGGTGTTAACCATTTTGCGGTTGTAAACTTAAGATTTGAACCATCCTTAAAGTCTGAAGCAGTTTGAACGGTTCCTTTCCCAAATGACTTTTCGCCCACAAGTTTTACACCTGCTGATTCTTTTACAGCGCCAGCCAGAATTTCAGATGCACTAGCACTACCCTTATCAATTAAAACAACCAAAGGAAGATTTGGGTTTCCGTCATTTTGCGAAGGATACTCCTTGATCTTACCGTTTCGATCTTCCACTTTTAAGATCAGTTTTCCTTTTGGAACGAACATGCTTGAAATAGAGATAGCTTGATCTAAAAGACCACCTGGATTTTGGCGCAAATCTAATACAAGCCCCTTCATTCCTTTACCATTTAATTCATTAAGTTTTTCCACTAGTTCCTTTGCCGTATTGCTTGAAAAACTTGTAATTTGAACCTTAGCAATGCCGTCACCCACCATTTCACCATAGACGGTTTCAATCGGAATTTCATCACGAATAATAGGGACTGACATTGGAGCATCTGATCCAGGACGTTGTATAGACAACTGTACTTTGGTACCCTTCTTGCCTCGAATCAGGGTAACCGCTTGAGTTGAATTCATGCCCTGGAGACTCTTTCCATTCACTGACAGGATCATATCATTTGGCTTTAAGCCAGCTTTTTCAGCAGGAGAGCCCTTGATCGGAGAAACAATCACGATATGCCCGTCCTTTTCCTGAATTTCGGCTCCAATTCCTTCAAATGAAGAAGAAATACTGCCATGAAAGCTCTCAGCTTCTTCATTCGTCATATAATCTGAATAGGGGTCATCCAGCGACTCCACCATACCGTTTATAGCACCATTAATAACCTTTTTTTGATCGATTTCCTTGTAATAACCACTCTTTAAAGTATCAAACGCTTCATAGAGTTTAGTAAATTCTTGTCTTTCGGTTCCAACTGTAACTACCTTTTCATCTCCAAATGCAAGCGCAAATGTTGTAATTCCCGCAGAAAGAAACACAACCATAAACAACAGCATGATAAAATGAAACTTTTTTAATCGTATGTATCCCGTTTTGTTTTCTACTTGCTCTTGTCCATTATTGGTATCTTCCACTTTTTCTTGTCCAATTTTCTCATCTTCCAAAGCCTTCACCACTTTCATTCACCATAAAAATTAGAAATGATCTAGTTGACTGCCATTTGCAATTCCTAGGTGGTTTTTCAAATTTTCAGCAGTAATAATCAAATACTAAAAAATCAACCCTTAGTGATTAGAATAACATCTTTCACATAAAATTAACAAAGAAAAGTTAATGAAATAAATAAATATCACAGTGAATTGATTTCACAAACAAAAAGGCACCTACCAATTGGTAAGTGCCGTTTGTTTTTATTCTACATCATATCCTTGATCTTCGACGGCTTCTTTTAGTTTCTTAATTGGGGCTTTAGTTGAATCATGACCTACCTCAACCTTACCATCTTTTAATGAAACATTTACTTCGCTTACGCCTTCTACGCTGAGAATGGCATTTTTGACTGCTTTTTCGCAATGTCCGCATGTCATTCCTGTAACCTGTAATGTTGTTTTCTCCATGACGATTACCTCGCTTTTTAAATTAGATATTAACTCTCTTCAAGCGAAGGGAGTTTGACACGACTGAAACTGAACTAAATGCCATGGCTGCACCTGCAACCCAAGGGGCTAATAAGCCTAGAGCGGCAATCGGTATTCCTCCTGAATTATATACAAGCGCCCAGAAAAGGTTTTGACGTATATTTTGCATTGTTTTTTTACTTAATGTTATGGCTTTTGGAATCAAAGTTAGTTCTCCGCCAAGAATCGTAATATCGGCAGCTTCAATTGCTACGTCTGTTCCTGTACCAATGGCAATCCCGATATCAGCAACCGCAAGTGCTGGGGCATCATTTATTCCATCACCCACCATGGCCACTTTTAGACCTCTTTGTTGTAATTGTTTCACATGATTAGCCTTTTCCTCTGGCAGGACTTCTGCAATGACATGGTTAATACCTACTTGATGAGCGATTGCCTTTGCGGTCCGTTCATTATCACCTGTTAGCATAAACACTTCAATACCGAGATCGTGTAATTGCTGAACGGCCAATTTTGCTGTTTCTTTGACCGTATCAGCAACAGCAACCAGTCCGATTATATCAGAATTAATCGCAATAAACATGGCGGTTTTTCCTTCGTTTTCTAAACGAGTCAGGTCTTGTTCTCCTTTGATGCTGGAAATATTTTTTAGCTTCATCAGCTTACGGGTGCCTACGAATATTTCATCATCGCCAATTTTCGCTTCAATCCCATACCCAGGTACAGCTTTAAACCGTTTGACAGGAAGAGTACTAGTTCTTTTTTCAACCCCATATTTTACAATCGCTTCTGCAAGTGGATGTTCTGAAGACTTCTCAGCTGATACAAGATATTGAAGTACTTTTTTCTCCTCTTCGTAGGCAATAAAATCTGTGACTATTGGTTGTCCCTTTGTAATAGTGCCTGTTTTATCGAGGATAATAGCATTGATTTTATGGGCTAATTCTAAATGTTCTCCACCTTTAAACAGAATTCCCATTTCAGCGCCCTTCCCTGTCCCGACCATAATCGATGTCGGAGTTGCAAGGCCAAGTGCACAAGGGCATGCAATCACTAAAACAGCTATTGCTGTTTCTAATGCAGCAGAAAACTCACCCGGATGAACAAAGAAATACCAAAGCAAAAATGTAAACAAAGAGATGACGACCACAACCGGGACAAAGTATCCAGAAATTGTATCCGCAACACGCTGAATCGGAGCCTTGCTGCCTTGCGCTTCTTCAACAATCTTTATAATCCCGGCAAGTGCCGTGTCTTTACCAACTTTCACGGCTTTAATCGTCAAGGTTCCATTTTTATTCATCGTTGAACCAATAACTTGATCCCCAACTGATTTCTCAACAGGGATAGACTCACCCGTAATCATCGACTCATCCACAGAAGACTGGCCTAAAGTTACAACGCCATCCACGGGAATTTTTTCCCCAGGTTTGACTAGTAAGAGTTCAGCAACACTTACTTCTTCAATTGGAAGTTGAAACTCCTTCCCGTTTCTAATGACTGTTGCTTCTTTTACTTGAAGACTCAGCAGTTTTGAAATGGCGATAGTGGTTTTCCCTTTTGCCATTGTTTCAAATAATTTTCCCAAAAGAATTAAGGTAATCAGCACAGCGCTGGTTTCAAAATATAGATGCGGCATATAGGCGTGATTTCCAATTGTTTTCACCCCTTCAGCTAGGCTATAAAAATAGGCCGCTGAAGTTCCTAAGGTCACTAGTACATCCATATTCGCGCTTTTATTTTTCAATGCCTTGAAAGCACCAACATAAAACGGCCCGCCTATATAAAATTGCACCGGGGTTACCATGAGAAATTGAAACCATGGATTCATGAATAAATGGGGCATTGGCAATCCTAGATCAATTGGAATATGAGCAAGCATCGTATATAAAAGTGGAATCGTCAGAATCACTGAGAGTAGAAACTTCCTTTTTTTCTGTCTCAATTCCTCTTCTTTATATTGTTGTTTTTGTCCTACTTCATCAAATCGTACTCCATAACCAAGCTTTTCTATTCTAGTAATAATATCATTACTTGATACATGCTCCGAATCGAAAGAAATAGCTGCACTTTCCATTGCCAAATTGACATTAGCTTCTACACTGTCCATTTTATTAAGAACTTTTTCAATTCGTGTTGAACAGGCGGCACATGTCATTCCAGTAATATCCAATTTAAGCTGTTCTTTCATATTAATCACCCTCTTATTTATACTATACCCCCGGAGTGTATATTTGGTCAAACAGAGTAAAACAAAATCTTACTATATTAAATTTATGCTTATTTTAGACGTGTTTCGATGATTTTTGTCACAAAGGCATTTGATTTTTTATTAATTCTCCATGATGATGACGAGTTCCTGTTTATTAGAGAAAAATAAAAAGCCTCATCCTAGTGGAAGAGGCCTTAATTGTTTATTCTTTTATAGCTGCTTCTAACGCAACTTCAATCATATCGTTAAAAGTTAATTGTCTTTCTTCTGCAGTTGTTTCTTCACCTGTTAAGATGTGATCACTAACAGTTAGCACAGAAAGTGCTTTGCGATCAAATTTTGCAGCTAGCGTATAAAGTGCTGTAGTCTCCATTTCAATCGCGAGAATTTGGTATTTTGCCCATTTTTCCAGCTCTGCATTATCGTTATAAAACGAATCTGCTGTAAAAATATTTCCTACTTTCAGGTTAAGCCCTTTTGCCACCCCTGCATCATAAGCCTTACGGAGTAAATCAAAGTTTGCTGTAGGAGCAAAGTCCACATGACCAAAGGTAAGACGATTCATATTTGAGTCAGTAGAGCTGGTCATTGCTAAAATGACATCACGAACCTTTACATCTTTTTGAATCGCTCCACATGTCCCAACTCGAATTAGATTTTGGACATTATAACTTTGCATTAGTTCATTTATGTAAATAGAGATTGAAGGAACACCCATTCCAGTTCCCTGAACTGAAATTCGTTTTCCTTTATAGGTTCCTGTATAACCGAACATATTACGGACTTCGTTGTAACATTTAGCATCCTCTAAAAATGTTTCTGCAATATATTTTGCCCGCAGCGGGTCTCCTGGTAATAATACTGTCTCTGCTATTTCGTTTTCATTCGCACCGATATGTACACTCATATAAAAATCCTCCAATCATATACTCCGCACAGTAATGTAAACTGTATCAATGACAATATATCATAAACATTTTCCAATGAGAAACTCTGCAACAAATTAGACATGATTTTTTTTATTTGTGGGAAGCTATTTTTAGATTGGAGGGAGATCATTCATGGGTAAAAAACATCGAAGCCGTACCAATTCGCCAAAGAAAAATAATCATATCCCTGCTGAGGCCATCGTAGCTGAACACGAAGCACATGCAAAAGAGCACAATGCAACTGGCGGAAGAAAACACTAGAAAAGCAGAAATGCCCGTCTAGCAGCGTAAAAATAACCTAAGGAATGATCCTTAGGTTTTTTAGAATTAAAAGAGAATTATTCTGTTTATAGGAAACCATCCACCAGGTTTTAATTGGTAATAATGCTGACCGCCGCGGCCTTCATCAATTAAAACAATATCCCCTGTTGTGAGAAATCTCCCTTTATAGTTTACAGGTATTCTATCGGTAACATTAAAGCGGCTGAAGGCTTCCTCTAAGCACTGTTTACGGCTGGATGCTGGAATCGTCATTCGGTAAACCTCTTTATGGCCTTTACGTTCACGGTACTTTGGAGTTTGAAAGATCGTCACATCATATTGCATTCTAGCTCTTTTAGTTAATACATTGATCATCAAATGAACCTCCAATTATTAGAATTATATGCATATTCTAATAATTAGCGATGGCCGCTGTCGATTCCTTCTTAGAAATCCTTCTTTTTTTGTCGAATCGCATTTTTTTTATCCGGACAAGAATTTTCTTGTGGGAATTTAGCGAATTAAGTTTATGATTTGGTTCTTTAAACTTGGCCGTTGATTTCCGCTCCATGCGCGGGCGGTACGGTGAACCTCCCACAGGAGTCTTCGCGCCTTCCGCTCCAATCAACTTGGCTATAAAATCAAAAGTGACATTTACACAGGCAACGATTAAAAAAATAGGACCATTTTAGCCCTATTTTCAAGATCTTTACGAATATCGTTGAATAACACTTTGAATTTTTGGTTGTAAATAAGGAATATCTGCATTTGAAACTGACAAGCGGACATTGGTTTCATCTGTCCCGAGAGCTTCCGAAAACAAGCCAGATAACCCTTTTGCTCTCCGGTCTACTTGGAACATGATATCGAGGTTTCCGTTCCCGGACGGAAAGAAGACAACTTCTAATTCATCTAATTTACCTCGAAATAATCCAGAGGTTGGAACAAATTCAAATTCTTGAACAAATGGCAGCCTTCCTCGTATTCGTCTAGGTGCTTCTTCACAATCGGCCTCACGAATTCTAAAGCCTAACTGATCAATAGCAGTAAACACAGCAGACATTAAGGGGTTCGGAACAACTTTAAGATAATCTTTGTCACTTGGGTCGACACCGCCTTTGATTTCAAGACCCGTTGTTACCCAAATTTTTGATCTTCCAATTGAAAGTGGGATATCAAAAGGAAGTTGAAAGGAAAATGGAATGTCTTTTTTTTCATTGGCAAGAATGACAAAAGGAGTCGTCAATCTGAACCGGTCGATTGCGGCAGTGACGGTATACTTTCGATCGTCAGATTCTCTTAAATAGGTGGTATTTAAGGTAAGGTAAATCTCATCCACCTGCTGCACCACCTTACCGCCTTTAATTTCAACTACACCGTTCACTGTTTCACCTGGCATGTAAGTATCCTTTTCAAGCTTCGTGTCCACAGATGCAGATCCTATTCCTACACTGGCAAATACTTTGTTAAAAAAAGACATCGTTCTTCCTCCTAGATTAAGTATGAATTTATTATTTCAGCTCTTATTTGGGCACAATTCTCATATGGTGGGTCGATTTGCAAGAGCCTTCTAATTATGTGTTTAGCATGGTTCGAAATGTTGAGTTCATCTTCCCAGCTTTTTTCATGGCCTTCTTTTGTAAATGTAAAATTAGAGTAAAGTAAAAACAAAAGGAAATGGCCAAGGCCGTAAAAATCGGCTTGGAAGTTCACCTCTTTACGCAAATGCTTTTCTCTTGTTGACAACACTACCTTATCTAAATTGAAATGTCTTCCTAATCCTAAATCAATCAGCCTAATAGTTGAACCATCTGTTATGACATTGGGAATCCGAATATCTCGATGAACGATTTTAAGGTTGTGCAAATATTCTAGTGGTGTTAGTAATTTAATTACAATTTGGAATGCTTCTTTTTCTGGGATTTTTCTACCTTCTGAAAAAATAAGCTGCTCGAAATTCATGCCTTCGATAAATTCC
Organism: Neobacillus drentensis; assembly: GCF_036962765.1. Classification (GTDB taxonomy): domain Bacteria; phylum Bacillota; class Bacilli; order Bacillales; family Cytobacillaceae; genus Neobacillus; species Neobacillus drentensis_C. The sequence continues at coordinate 882 of NZ_JBALOS010000062.1, read as the reverse complement.
ATGGTGTAAAAGGGAATATTTTTATAGTTCCCCCCGTCAAAATACCTT
>NZ_JBALOS010000062.1:0-805 GCF_036962765.1 Neobacillus drentensis | reverse complement strand
CTTGGAAAGCCTGGATGATCAATCGTATCCAACAGTTCTTTTTCTAATTCAAAGTTTCTTCGCCCAGATTGAGTCAACCGTTTATGGAGACGCAAGGCTTTTAAAACCTTTTTCTGTTCACATTCCAAGTCATTCACTAAATAACTATGACCATAACTTCCTGCTCCGAGATGAGATATCACCTTGTAACGCTCAGCAATCAATTCATCTTTTGGAAAGGGTTTTTCAAATACATTTGATAAGAGTAATGCAAATTTTTTCATCATAAAGAAAACACCTGGCTTCGTCTAACTGCTAAAAAAACTACTACTTTTGTATTTCTTTTTATAATAATGATGTCCTAGGTTATTGTGTTTATAATGATTCCTTTTCTTCCAGGCATCACTTGATGAACTATATTTGTGATAGGATTTACTTCCGAAAATCAATTTAAGGATTTTTTTTAACAACTTAATCCCCTCCTCTGCTTCGTTACTAATTATACGTCTACCAAAAATAAAGGTTTCATGATTTCCAAAATTTATTTAAAGATTAAATCTCTCTGCACAAAACAAAAAGCGAGCATTGAATGCTCGTCTTTCGTATTAATCTATGATAAAGGAAAAGATTTATTTTCCTCTTCTTGACTAATTAATTTTTTATTCATCCTCTTCTTCTTCGTCGATAATACTTTTTTCAATTAAATATTCGAAGGTTATGTCTGCAATTTCTTCCAATTCTTCTTCACTAGGAACGTATCCCCTTTTCACAAGCTCATGAAAGAAAAATTCGGCAATCTCCTCAGTATCAATAAATACTTCAATTT
>NZ_JBALOS010000061.1:10334-13439 GCF_036962765.1 Neobacillus drentensis | reverse complement strand
AAACCAATTATAAAATTTCGAACTTGAAAGAATTTTATAAAATTAATAAAATATGAGAGAGGAGAATTGACAAACGGAGGAGTGTCTATGTCATTTTTAATAAAAAAGATTGATCATATTCAACTTGCTGCCCCTATGGGTTGTGAAGAAGAAGCAAGGGAATTTTTCTGTGGAATACTAGGATTAAATGAGGTTGAAAAGCCGGCGGAATTAAAGAAACGCGGCGGCGTTTGGTTCGAGTTTGGGACCTTCCAACTACACATCGGTGTAGAAGAACCATTTACACCAGCTAAAAAAGCACATCCTGCCTTTGTTGTTGAAAATATCGAGGAATTAAAGGGACATCTCCGTGAAAAGGGAGTCTCCTTTACAGAAGACGATTTACTTCCTGGAGCGAGCAGAATTCACGTCCATGACCCCTTTGGCAATCGTCTTGAATTATTAGAGTGGCTTTAGGAAATACGTAAAACAATTAAAACAGCCCCATTCCATTTTAGTGGATTGGGGCTGTCTGCCTTTAATTGGGGGATTGAAGGCATTATTTAATAAGGATATTTTATTCAAATTCCAGAAAGTGGGGAGACCATCTGGAAGGGAACAAGCACAAAGTAATGATTTCTTTATTGTTTCGCAGTAACTTTCACTGGTTCACTGCTTACGCCAAAGTGTTGCTTAACAATTAAAGAAGGACCGCCCAGATTAAAGAGGTAACGGTGTTCAATTTGTGAGTAATTTTACATGATGCGTTAAAAAATAAAACGAAACTTTATTTGTGAAACTTTTCACATATTTTCTATATTTATAGAATACGAGAATTAAAATAAAATCACAAGTGGTTTATAACTAAAAATTTGTCAAATTGGTAAATTTTTTTTCACTTATTGGGAATGATAAATTCGTACCAAAAAATGTGAATTTAAGAAATAACAGAAATGGAAGGAGATCGCTATGAAGTTTAATATGTTACTTTTATCATTAGGATTATTATTTTCAGTGCCTGGAATGGCTGCAGCAAACCACACCACGCCTGATACCACCAATGGTGAACAACGCGAAAAAGCCCCTTGTGATTGTCATGAGAGCGGGCATCATCATATGATGCATAAAGATTGGGAAGCAAAGATGGCTGAAAGACAGAAAATGCTTCTTTCCTGGGTGGACCAGTATACTCCAAATAAAAAAACAGAATGGACTGCCGTTCTTGCAGAAAAGAAAATACTGATCAATCAATGGATGAGTCCTGAGAATGCTGCTAAACGTGAACGATGGAAAAAAGAAAAAAGAGCAAAAATGGAGGAACTTAAAAAACAACTGGAAGCAGGAAAGATTACAAAAGAAGAATTTATTAAACAAGTACATGGCGGAAAAGAAATGTCCCATTGGAAAACTTTCCATGAATTAAAGTTGGCCGTTGAAAAGAAAGATAACAAGCAAGCTGCATTACTCCTAAATCAATTACTGGAGCAATCGAAACAACATAATGAAAAAATCAAGGAATTACTAAAAAAATAATCAGCTTTGATAAAAAAACTAATTCACTCGGAATTAGTTTTTTTATTTATTTAGCTAATAGATTATTGTTGAATTTTAACCAAGTTGATTGAACCGCCTGGAGCGGAAATCAACCTGCAAGCACAGATTGTAAATAATTACAGTTGTTAAAATGAATTCAAAAAGGGAAGATTTAAAAATGACAAACATTGAGGAGGTTAGCAATGAAAAGAAAAAATTTAATGATGACTACCGTTGCTCTAGGCGCTGCATATCTATTCCGAAATCCCAAGTCCCGAAAGAAATTAATGAATCAAGTTCAGGCATTTGCTAAGAAATAAACATAAAAAAACATCCCTATCACATTAGATGGGGATGTTTTTTGACTAACATTACTTCTTTAAACTAATGCTAGCTTGTTTGGTCTCTTGGATATCTTCTTTTATTTCTTCTTTGATGTCTTCCGCAATTCCTTCAGTCGCTTTTTTAAATTCGCGAATCGATTTGCCAACGGCACGGCCTATTTCAGGAAGTTTGTTTGGACCAAAGATGACTAAAGCTACAATTAAAATCAAAATTAAGCCTGGTACACCTATATTTGAAAACATATATTCATCTCCTACTGGATTAAATCAGCTTGCACGTAATGATACAGTAGTTTAGCTGTATTTTCAATGGAAGTTTCGTGCGTTCTTTCAAACGCATGTGATGAATCGATCCCAGGACCAATTAAACCATGGACGATATCATGACCAGCACGGATGGCGGCTGAAGCATCGGAACCATAGAAAGGATATATATCCAATTTATATTCGATTTTATTCGCTTCAGCTAGTCGAACTAGACTTTTTCTCAATTCATAATGATAGGGTCCACTAGCATCTTTAACACAGATGGAAACCGTGTATTCATCAGTTGACTGTCCGTCACCGATTGCACCCATATCGACTGCTAAATACTCGACTGTTTCTGGAGTTATATTTGAGTTACCGCCATATCCAATTTCTTCATTGTTTGAAATTAAGAAATGTGTAGTATAGGGCAGAGTGATATGTTCCATCTTAATTTGTTTCATTAATTGAAGCAAGATCGCCACACTTGCTTTATCATCCAGGTGGCGCGATTTAATGTATCCGCTTGGAGTTATTTCTACACGAGGGTCAAACGAAACAAAATCTCCAACTTCAATTCCAAGGGCACGAACTTCCTCAGCATTATGTACCTTTTCATCAAGTCTAATTTCAATATTGTCTTGGTTTCGCTCAGCTTTTCCAGCATCTTTATAGACATGGACAGAAGTTTGGTGCATTAAAATGGTTCCAGTTATCTTTTTTCCGCCGCTTGTTTCAATTTGACAGTATTCTCCTTCAATGGAGTTGTACTTAAATCCACCTATCAAATCAATCTTTAAGCGACCATTAGATTTTACTTCCTTTACCATTGCACCAAGCGTATCAACATGAGCTGTAAGCATGCGATGTTTACTTGAATTCTTCCCCTCAATTGTCGCTATTAACCCGCCTTTTCGATTTCGATAAGTGTGAATTTGTAACTCGGCGAGGTATTTTTCAACAAAGGTAATGACTTCATTTGTATTCCCTGATGGGCTTGGAA
>NZ_JBALOS010000061.1:1774-10288 GCF_036962765.1 Neobacillus drentensis | reverse complement strand
ATTTCATCGTTTCTTTTGTATTTGTATTTACCAAAGAAATTCTCCTTTCTGATCAATCATTCCTTACTATTATACATAAATATGAAAATCATGTGTTTAAGAGCGATTATTGTCAACAATTTTAGTGGCACTGCATAAGGTAACAAGTGTTAAATTTTTTCAAATGGATTAAAAAATGTAGGTTTGGGCATGAATGGAGTATTCGAACTATTTGAAAAATTATTTTCGTATTATGAACACCAGGAGGAGAAAAAATTGACCAGAGCTGAATTATACCACTCTAAGCCGAAGCACTCTTTCCTAAAGGGTTTATTTTTTTTCATTGTCATGTGCATGGTATTAACCGGCAGTATCTTCGTTTTTCGTCACTATTATCAAAACACAATAAAAATTGAAGCACCCATAGAGAATCCAGGTCCTAAAGTGGTTATTCATCTGCCAAATGGGCAAAAAGTGTATACCTATGAAAAATTAATTTTCGAAAAAGACGGGAAAACCTATTATAAAGGTGAGCGGAATACGATTGATTTAACAGGCGGAACTGTTGCCTATGAAGAGTGGAAATAAGCAAGTGATCTTAGAAATGAAAGGACTAGCGGTGCTAGTCCTTTCATTTTTTTTTAGCCATTTATTTAAACCAACCTTTCTTCTTAAACCAAAGAGCCATTCCTATGGCAACTAAAACCATTAATATCAGCGTGGCAAAAAAACCATATTTCCATGATAGTCCAGGCATATAGTGAAAATTCATCCCGTACAATCCTGCTATAAAGGAAAGTGGCATGAATATCGTAGTTATCACAGTTAAAACCTTCATGACATGATTGGTTTGGTGTGAGTTCAGTGAGATATAACTGTCGCGGATGTCCGTGGTAAGTTCACGGTTTGCCTCAATCATTTCGGTTAATTTAAGTAAATGATCATGAATATCGGAGAAGTATTCTTTTTTCCCATTGATATAAGTCATTCGTTCAGAGTTGAGGATTCGATAAACAAGGTCCCGCATCGGTGTAATCGTATGCCGTAACGATAGGAGATGATGTCTAGTGTCGAATAAATCCTCGAGCAATGCCTCCATCGTTCTCCCTTTTGAATTTTCATCAATTTCATTTAACATATCCTCAATTTGATAAACCAGAGGAAAATAATTATCCACCATTTTATCAAGGATAATGTATAAAACGTGGGAAGGATCCCACCGATTAATACTTGTTGACTGATCAAATCGTTTCCACACCTCATCAATTTCGGCTGAGGGTTTGTAGTGAAAGGTAATGATATAGTTCTTACCGAGGAAGAAATCAATCTCTTCGCGCGTGAAGGTTTGTTGATTTAGGGCTTGTGTCACAAAAAAAGTATAGTCCTCATAATAATCCAACTTAGGTCTTTGTAAATGATTAATGCAATCCTCTATAGCTAGAGGGTGAAAGTTAAGAGGGGTCCTTAAGAATTCGATTTCTTCGGTAGTTGGGTTATAAAAATCAACCCAGTACCAGATTAAATCACCATTCATCAATTCCTCAATGGAAAGATCTCTCATTAACTGATACGTTTGATTTACTGCCATTGTTCTAATCATGTTAACTCCTTAGCATGTTCGTTATCCCTAAACTAATCATAACTATTAAAGATCTATTTGCAAAATGATTTAGGAAATTTATTAACTCCATTATCTAAGGAATATTGACTAAGAATAGAGGGATTCTTATGATAAGAATGCCCCTTTGGATATACTTATAAGATTGGTGTTGTTTCTTTATTTCTCATTACTTGTGGAATATAGACGCAGAACGGTTCACTTTCCATATAATCGCCTGTTACTGCATAAGTGCGTGAACGGGAACCGCCACACATTTTGTTATATTCACATACGCCGCATTTTCCTTTGTAATGATCGGGCTGACGTAATTCTTTAAATACTTTAGCCTCACGATAAATTTCAGCAAGCGGGGTGTCACGTATGTTTCCTCCAACGATTGGAAGTAATCCACTCGGCATAACATCTCCAATATGTGAGACAAAAGCAAAGCCGTTCCCGTCATTTACACCTTTTGGTGCCCGCTTTAAACCATCGTGCATGGAAGCAAAATCAGTGGTAATGGAGTCTTCGTAATGAATTTCACCCTTTTCAATCAGTTGATCCCGTGTTTTTTGCTGTAACACAACCCTGCGGTAATGTTGTGCTGCAGTCGTTTTGATATCATAAGGTGCGGTTTTGCTCAATTCATATAACCAACGGAACACTTTTTCATGCTCAGCTGGAGTGATACAAGCATCCATTTGACCTCTGCCGGTTGGAACAAGTAAGAATATGTACCACATGACAGCGCCAAGTTCGGCCACTAGTTTTGACATTTGTTCAAGAGAATCATAATTATAGCGAGAGATTACGGTGTTTATCTGCAATGGCATCTCTAATTCATTTAAGTATTTTATTTTTTCAACGGTTAGATTAAATGATCCAGGTGTACCGCGGAAGTGGTCATGAATTTCTGGTGTTGGTCCGTCTAAACTAAAGCCCCAGCGTGAAAGTCCGACATCTTTGAAAAGTTTCATTTTTCCTTTTGTTACATTTGCTGTGGCGCTAGGTGTCATCGAAACACGCATTCCTTTTTTGATTGCATAATCAGCAAGCTCATAAAGGTCTTCCCTCATCATACAATCACCGCCCGTAAAGACGAGCATGGGATTATCCATTTCATAAATTTGATCGATTAAATTGATTCCTTCTGCATGTGTTAGTTCACGTAAGTCTGGAGTAAGCTGTGCATCAGCTCGGCAGTGAACACATTTAAGTTGACAAGCTCTTGTTACTTCCCAAATAACTATAAATGGATTCTTGTCATAATCGATTACATTTCGCATTCCATGAGGATGCCCCATTGCATGTGGGTGTCCTTTACCTATTCCTTGCATCATCATCACCCAAATTCATTATGATTTATTAAACTAAAGATGTTTCTATAGGTTAATTATAGGATTCACAGACGATTGTGCATGGTAGGATTGTTACAATATTTCTACATTACAAGCTTGAATTGTCTAATCCGATAAATACGGTAAAAGTCAAATCCATTACATTTATGTTACAAATATATTATTTTATGATCTTAAATGCCATGTAAATCCTTATAAATTAAGAAAGTAGCTTTGTTTTTTTTGAAACATTTACGGCTATCCTTGTTAATAATGGGAAGCATTTCCTTGAAAGCCTTATTTTTGGGATTTAATCACTCCTTCTAGGTCGTTTATGATTGAGTTACACAGAAGAAATGAAGGGGTGCTACGGTGAAAAAACAATTATTATCATTCGCAGCAACGGCGGGGATCCTGTTATCTACATTTGGTGGTTCAGTAAGTGCACATGAAAACGTCTATACAGTCCAATCTGGTGATACATTATGGAAAATTTCCCAAGCCAACAAGGTTTCTATAACAGACTTAAAAACTTGGAATCACCTAACATCTGATACTCTTTATGTAAATCAAAAGCTTACATTATTAGCACCACACAGCCATGAAACAGGGACTGCAACGTATACGGTCCAAAAAGGGGATACCTTATACCTTATTGCTGTCCATAACAAACTATCGGTTGCTCAGCTTAAGTCACTAAATAATCTTACATCTGACACGATTTATGTTGGACAAGTTTTGAAAGTAACATCTAGTGGTACATCTACACCAGCGCCTTCACCCACCGTTTCAAAGGCACAAATGGTGATGGATGAAGCAAAAAAATACATAGGAACCCCATATTTATGGGGTGGAAATACACCTGCTGGTTTTGATTGCAGTGGGTTAACTAGTTATGTATTTAATAAGGTAGGAATTTCGATCCCACGAACAGCAGCTACACAGTGGTCTGGTCTGAAAGTAGTGACTACACCCAAGCCCGGAGACCTAGTGTTTTTTGAGACATTTGCTCCAGGGCCTACCCATGTAGGGATTTATTTGGGCAATAACCAATTCATTCAAGCTGGCTCAAAAGGTGTGTCGATTGCGGATATGACCAATTCCTATTGGAAACCAAAATACCTTGGTGCGAGAACTGCATTTTAATAGAGTAGTAGTAGGGGCCTTTCTTAATGAAAGGCCCTTTTTATTTTTTTAATAATTAAAAATATAGTAGAATGAATGTATTCGAAGAAATGAAGTGAATGGGGGAGCTGGATGTTTAAAAGAGCGTTAAGCATTGGCATTTTACTTGTGGTGATTGTGATTGGTATTTTTCAAAAAGATGAATTTATGCACCTAGTTAAACAAGGCGGGACGATTGCCATTTTCATCAGCATGCTGTTAGTAGCGATTTGCGTGTTTTTTCCCATTATTCCATTTCCAGTTTTAGCAGGAACGATTGGTGCTGTATTTGGGACATCACAAGGAATGATTGTTTCCTTGACAGGCGCAATGGTGGGAACAATGGCTTTCTTCTTCTTATCTAGGTATGGTTTCCGTGATTATGCACAACAGAAACTAATGAAATTTCCAAAAGTTCAGGAATACGATGAGTTTCTGAACAGAAACTCATTTGTTGCCATCTTAACCTGTCGTTTAATTCCAATCATCCCTGCGCCAGTTGTCAATATCATTTGTGGGTTAAGTCATGTAAAATGGCTGACTTTTTTTACGGCATCTATTATAGGAAAAATCCCAAATATTCTACTTTTGTCTTATGCCGGTGCTTCATTTAGCAATAACAAGCTTTACTCATTTGGTATCTATGGCGTATATTTAATCATCATTTTTATCATTAACTTTGTGATTATTTATCGAAAACAAGCAAAAAATTCAATGGATTAAACGACTTCTGAGATGTTTAAATCATTTTGCTTTTCTATAGAGATGAGTTCCTTAAAGAAGCTTTTTAAGATCAACCATTTAGCTGGATAACTGTATACGAAATCTTCGATCACTTGTGAAGAGTAATATAAAAAACAATCAATATGGACTTTTTCCTTTTTTAAATCGTATAAGAGTGCATGTGGAATCGTGTAATAGTCATTTAGTTGGAAGGGATTGAACTTCACAACTTGAATTTTTTGGTCGTTGATAAAATTTTTTAAGGATTGTTCCTGTAAGGAAATACTTTCTTCTTTCGTTAGCCCATTTAAACAAATACGATCATTTATAAAATAAATTCCCTGCATGATCTAACACCCCAATTCTTCTTGATTGGTATTGTTATTGACAGGGTTGTGAAGAAGTATACTTATTTTAGAAAATACATTTGTATCAAGATTGAAATAAAAATGAGGAGAGAGTAAATGTTTAGTGCAGCCATTCATGGATTTATTTTGGCATTCGGGCTAATTCTGCCGCTCGGAGTGCAAAATGTGTTTGTTTTTAATCAAGGAGCTGTGCAGCCAAGGTGGATTTATGCCCTTCCAGTCGTTTTAACAGCTTCTATTTGTGATACATTATTAATTTCATTAGCGGTCTTTGGAGTCTCATCCGTTGTTTTGGGTGTAACATGGATAAAGGTCACGTTGTTACTATTGGGGATCATTTTCTTGCTGTACATGGGGTATTCAACATGGAAAACGAAACCGCAAGCAGAAGGAACAATAGTTCAAACATTCACTACAAAAAAACAGATTGCCTTTGCAGCTTCCGTTTCATTATTAAACCCTCATGCAGTCATGGATACGATTGGAGTGATCGGCACGAGTTCAATATCCTATTCAGGGTCAGCTAGGATTACTTTTATGGTCGTATGTATTATCGTTTCATGGATTTGGTTTTTAGGGCTGTCGATTTTTGGCAGGTTGGTGGGAAGAGTAGATCAATCAGGGAAATTCATTTTGATATTAAACAAAATTTCCGCATTGATAATGTGGGCAACAGCGATTTATCTTCTGTTTTCATTTTGACAAAAAAAATTACCCAGCCATGGCCGGGTATTCAAACTAATCTATATTTAAGGGGGCGGAGGTTTAAGGTTCATCCGGGAACCTATTTCTATCTTAATAGATAATTATTAATAAACTATGAACGAAAAATTAATAGTTTAAGAAAAGGTGTGTAAATGAAAGATTTCCATTGTTGTGCGACATGCAAACATTTTATTGCCGAGAAAAAGGCAGAGGGGATTCTCTATTTTTGCGGTCGTTTAGGATTTGAGACAAAAACGAACTACAAATTTAATTGCTGGAGTCCTAGAGAAAACATTCAGAAACTAATCAATGATAGGAACAAAAATAGGAAGGATCAAAATAATTAAAGATACGTTTTCATTTTTCCTATTTATAATAAATGACAAATGTCTATTGTCCTCCTTTCATAATCATGTTATTTTCATGAATATTACTTATAAGTAATTGAAATAGTAGGCTTATGATAGGAAAGGAGCAAAATCCTAGTGGCAGCTACACATATTTTTTCCAAAAAAGAGGAACTAGCCAATTCTATCACACACGGGGTGGGAGCATTGCTAAGTATCTCTGCTTTGGTAATATTAATTGTTTTTTCATCTCATTACGGGAACGTTAGGCATATTGTAAGTTTTACAATCTTTGGTGTAACGATGGTTATTCTTTATCTGTCCTCAACATTGCTCCACAGCTTCCCAGAAGGAAAAGCAAAGGACATTTTCGAAATTTTTGACCATTCTTCTATTTATTTTTTTATTGCTGGTACATATACACCGTTTCTACTGGTAGTAATTAAAGGAACACTCGGCTGGACACTTTTTGGTATCGTATGGGGACTTGCGATTGCTGGCACAGTCTTTAAATGCTTTTTTGTGAAAAAATACCTTTTTTCTTCAACGGCATTATATGTAGTCATGGGCTGGTTGATTGTCTTTGCATGGAAGCCATTAGTTAAGAATCTGTCATCACAGGGGATGACCTATTTAATTATTGGCGGTGCTCTTTACACACTTGGCGCTATTTTCTATGTTTGGCGTGGGTTTAAATATCACCATGCGGTCTGGCACCTGTTTGTATTAGCTGCAAGTGTTGCTCACTTTTTTTGTGTGTTGTTTTATGTTTTGCCGATTAAGTAAAAGAAACAGCACTCAATCGAGACTGTTTCTTTTTTGATCGGATGAATGGATATCATCAAACATGGCGCATTTTTCTAAAATTGAATGTCTCTCGTGAAAACCACAAACTCATTAAGAAGCTGATGATTCCTGTTATCACTAAAACCTCTCCAATTATTTTCATGCTTTCCGCTGTAATGCCTTCTCCGAAAATTAATCCTAAAATGATCGAGGCTAAGATAGAGCCTAAATATCGGCAGGTTTGAAACAGGCCGGATGTAGTACCGATTATTTCTCTTGGACTTTCCTTTACCATTGCTACTTGGAGAACCACATTTCCAATTCCATAGCTTAAGCCCATGATCGATAAAATAATCCCGATACCCAGATAGGAGGTATGTACAAAAAACAGCATAAAAGCCAGCGCACCAATAATAGATATAAAAGCCCCAACCATAATCGGCTGGTTTATACCGGTACGATCGATCCATTTTCCAGTGACAGAAGAAATAATAATGCTTACACCTGACATAAACAACATTAACATACCGCTCAATTCAACACTTAAACCCATTCCTTCTTGAAAATAACTTGGCAGTCCGAAAAATAAGCAATAGAAAAAGATATTTAATAAGATAAACTGGATATACACCATCGAAAGCTTTGGATGGATTCTGAAAATCCGAACGTCAATAAAGGGTTCTTTTACTCTTAACTCTCTCCAGGTAAATAAACCGAAAAAGATAATACCAACAATACCCGACAGAAAATGTATTTTTTCATCAAAGGATAACAGGAACCATAAAAAGAATACCATTCCTGCAGCAAAAAATCCGATCCCAAGAAAATCGAGATGGGAAAATAATTCCTTCATTTGCGACTTATCCTTCTTAATGTCCTTCGGAAACATATACCAACCTAGAAGAAAACTGAGGATAATAAAGGGAAAATTGACCCAAAAGATTGCCGGCCAATTCCCTAGCACGATCAAGAAACCGCCAATTGTTGGTCCAAGTGCTACCATAGCTGAGGCAAAAATCGATAAAACAGCAAGGGCTGAGGCCTGTCTATCTTTAATATGGTCTCGAATTAATGCCATTCCTGAAGGGTAAATGGCACTGCTACCTAGTGATTGAAGAAGCCTCATGATCAGTAACATTAGAAAGGTGGATGCTAGTGGTGCACCAAGTGCAGACAGGGCAACTACAATCAGTCCGGTTAAGAAGGTCTTTTTTCGGCCGAAAATATCACCAATTTTTCCAGTTACCGGCTGTGCAACAGCACTTGCTAAATAAAAGCTGGATATTAACCAGGAAACGGTTGAAAAGGAAAGGTGAAAATCCTTTTGAATACTGTGTAATGCTAACGCAATCATAGATGAATTAAGCGGATTTAACATTGTGCCTGAGGCGACCGCCGTTAAAAATAATGCTCGATTTTTTTTCATGGTTTCTTCCTTTACTGGATTTAAAATCAATATATTTTTTGCAATATCAGCAACATCATACTAAATAATAGTATATTTC
>NZ_JBALOS010000061.1:0-1734 GCF_036962765.1 Neobacillus drentensis | reverse complement strand
TATAGAGGACCCATTTCACAGGCCTTATTTTGTAGTCGATGAATATCAAGGTGTTGTGATGCTGGCAATCGAACAAAATTCAGTCATACTAATTGAGCAGTATCGGAAACCTGTCACTTCAAACGTTATACAATTACCTGGGGGCGGTGTGAAGAAAGGGGAAGATCTAGAATATGCAGCCAGACGAGAATTTTTTGAAGAAACAGGTTATCAATGTGGAAGGGTGCATTACCTTGGTTATTTGCAGCCTGCCTCATGGCGGACCAATGAAATCACCCACGTATTTTTTACCTCGGAAATAGGAATTAACCTTAACCAACAGCTTGAAGAACATGAAAGGATTAAGGTAATCAAACTTGATATTAAGGAATGTTTAACCAGAGTGAAAGAAAATCAGCTTCATGATTCAGAGCTTTGCTACGCACTTCTTCAAGCTATATTAAAAGGGTTTATTTATCCTTGAAAATCACTGTTTAACATGGAGAAAATGTGACCGCTTGGTACAACTGAAAAAAATTAATCATTCTAGGAATAGCCACCAAATTAATATAAATAGGATAAGTATTAACATGTGTAAATTGGAGGAGTTTCATGGATGATATTTATCCGATATTAGAAGTCATTGATCAGCCAGGAAAACAAGTATTAGCAACGGTTATTCGAGTGGAAGGATCCGCCTATAAAAGAGAAGGTTCTTCCATGCTCTTTTTGGAATATGGAAAGCAAATCGGAATGTTAGCAGGCGGGGCAGTGGAAAAAGAAGTCGCTATAGAAGCAAAAGATGTTTTCAAGAAGCAGGAGGCTAAAATACTCCATTTTAACATGTCAGAGGAGAATAATCCTAGATGGAGGAAAGGGTCAGGTTTTAATGGAACCATTGATATCTTACTAGAGCCAGTCTCTGAAAAACTAAAAGAGGATTTTTTTGTGGTAAGAAAATCCCTCGAACGCTGCAAACCGGTAATCATGTTAAAGAAATTGGATGATTTAGGGGAGTATCTGTTTATTGAGGAGGAAGGTGATCCGTTTGGAAATTGGTCAGGACCAATCCCGAAAATTGCCTTTACCTCCAAAAGCGGAATAATGACGGGCCCGCATTCTATTTATCAGCATACGTATGAACCTAAACCGCGACTGATTATCTTCGGGGCAGGACCTGATGCAATACCGCTTGTCCACCTAGCCTCGATTTCAGGCTTTTCCGTCACTATAGGTGACTGGCGGGAAGAATTTTGTCAGAAAAAAAACTTTCCATATGCAGACCGAATTTTGATTGGCTACCCTGAAAAGCTTTTAAGAAATATTGCCTTTTCCCCCTATGATTATGTTGTAATTATGACCCATCATTTCGAGAGAGATAAAGAACTTTTAAAGGTGATAGAAAAGGAACACATAAGATATTTAGGTGTATTAGGTCCACAAGAAAGAACAAAAAGATTACTAGAACGTGAAACAATCCCAAATTGGATTCATTCACCTGTTGGTAAGAGTATTGGAGCCAAGGGCCCTGAAGAAATTGCCATTAGTATTGTTGCCCAATTAATTGAGGTGCGGAGAAAACCTGTACATGAAAAGATGGAGCTTATATGGACCATTCCAGATTAAGTGTTTTTTTGTCTAGTTTGAAATCGATATTCAGGCAGAGTATTCTGGATTCTAGAAATCCGCTTAATCATGGGGGAGGGATCATTTTGGAGGTTATTGGGAAAAGTGTCATTCGCAAAGAGGCACTTT
>NZ_JBALOS010000060.1:6483-28320 GCF_036962765.1 Neobacillus drentensis | reverse complement strand
AATAATAACGTCATAAATTTTTTCTTCAGACATGTTAAAACACTCCCTATATAAAAAAATACGATTAAGTATATTGTTCCCTTACTTAATCGTATATAACAAATGTTTTATCGTCCATCAATATGCTTAATTAAGGCTCTTTCGTAAACTTTGTTACTTTTGAATCCATAATTAGGGCCATTTACTAAGAAACGTATTTACTTACGAAAAGATGCCACGAAGCAAATAGAAATACGGATTGATGAACCTATACGAAAAACAACAATTTATGCGAAAACAGCCTAATTCAAATAGTTATTGACTATCTTTATATATTTACCAATGGTTGCTGGGGAAATCCCATAGCGGTCAGCTACCTCTTGCTGGGAAATTCTTTCACTGCGAAGTTTGTGCCACACATACTCCACGGCTCCGGCCCAAGCACGTTTATTTTTCAATTGGAGGCTGTCTTTGGATACCTCGACAAACACAGAAAACCACATGAGATATAAACCAGCCTCAATCGTACCAATTGGTTGATGAGTTTCATAAAAAAGTTCGGCAACTTCTTGTGCATCTGCGGTCTTAGAAGGTTTTCCTGAACGAATCAACGAGATATATTCTTTTTCCAAGCGCGTAAATTTTTGATTTTGTAAGAGCCGCTTGGAGGTGATTATTTCTTCTTTTTTACTCGAAACGGTCGTAAGAAATAGAGCGAATAAGCGCTCTTCCACATAGTCGCTGTCCAGTTTTTGAAAAATGGAACCAGAATGGTCTTCAAAACCGTTTGCTTGCCCATTTTCTTTATTCCAAGGTTCGGAGCCTTCTTTATCAGGATTCAGTTCCAACACCTTTTTCCAGACGCTTTTTGCAAAATTCTCATTACCAGTGAAATAGGCAGAATGGGAAAGCCAATAGTAAAACGGGCCATCTCCATCAAAGCCGTACTTATATAATTTTTTCAGCCATAAATAAGCTAGGTCATATTCTCCTACTAAAGCAAACGTGGCCCCAAGCTTAAATTGCTGTTCACTTAGAAGCGGTTGAATTTTCTTTAACGTGTCAATCATTCCCGCAACATTTCTTGCCTGTCCCTGATAATAAGCAAATACAAGCCGGTTACATAAGGCATGCAAATTTCCTGGATTCCGTTCTAAAACGTCCGCTAAAATGGATTCCGCCTTTTGGGTCTTTCCTAAATAAAAATAGGCGAGTGCCAAGTTGTTATACGCAGACCAATACTCTGGATAGTCCTTGACGACATCTTTTAGCAGCTCAATTGCCTTTGGAAAATAACCCGACTCGAGCAGGTCACGAGCCTGTTCTTGTTTAACGATTAAGTCATCCTGCTGATATAGATCATCCTCAAGATCTTCCGACTCAAATGAAAGTACATCTAGTAAATCCTCTGTGTCATCGCTAAAGTCACCATCGGGGTCCAGCTGTAAATACAGTTTGGCGTGGTGATAAGCATCTTTAAAAAATCCCAAATGGGCGTAATTATTGGCCAAAAAATAATGGCATTCGACCATTTCTTGATCTAGATCTTCAAGGATGAGGTGCAAGAGTCGGTTGGAATTTTCAAACTCGCCAAGTTCTGTTGACACAAGCGCCAACTGGCATATTATCATCGGTTCACCCGGCTCAAGCTGCATCGCTCGCCCAAGATATTTTTTTGCTTTGTTAAAATCACGTCGATGGAATGCCTTTAAACCCTTCGTGAAATAATATTCCCCCGTAGGAACAAATGTAAGTAATTTTCCCATATGCATTCTTGCTTTCGCGTCTTTACCCATGAAGTCCTCCACATTTTTAACATAACTAATGTAGTATACCACATCTGGAAGTAGTTCGAGAAGGGATTCCAAGCTGTTTGACAAATTGCAAATATTCAAACCAAATTTTATCTGCACATTTTGAGGGGATATCTAAAAATTTTTGAAGAATATCTACAAAAATTTAATACTATCTACAAAACCACGAAAAAACCGGTCAATTTACGACCGGTCCTTGTGTCTTTCTTCTAACGTTTTGAGTACTTCTTTAAATGGAAGGCCTTGTTCAACCAGCAATACCTGCAAGTGGTAAAGCAAATCTGCAGCTTCCCAGCGGAGCTCCTCAGCATCACGGTTCTTGGCAGCGATGATCACCTCAGACGCTTCTTCGCCGACTTTTTTCAAAATCTTATCGACGCCTTTTTCAAATAGATAGGTTGTGTATGCTCCTTCTGGTCGTTCACGTTCACGGTCGATGATTACTTTTTCAAGCGATTGTAAGATCTGATAGTCTGCCAGACTCGATGTCCCCGTATAGCCCCGTTCTGAAAAACAACTCACCGCACCGGTATGGCAGGCAGGACCTTTCGGATAAACAAGGACCAACAACGCATCTTGATCACAGTCATAATTGATGCTGACAACAGTCTGTGTATTACCGCTCGTTGCTCCTTTATGCCATAATTCCTGACGGGAACGGCTGTAAAACCATGTTTCCCCCGTTTCAATCGTTTTGGCGAGCGATTCCTCATTCATATAAGCGAGTGTTAATACTTCTTTTGTCCCTGCATCTTGAATAATTGCGGGCACTAACCCTTTTTCATCAAACCGGACATTCATCGAACCGTCACTCCTTTTTCCCGTAAATAGCTTTTTACTTCATGAACGGATGTCTCTTTATAGTGAAAAATAGACGCAGCTAGAGCAGCATCTGCTTTTCCGGCTAAGAATGCTTCTTCAAAATGTTCCGAATTTCCAGCCCCGCCTGAGGCAATGACTGGAATGGTTACTGCTTCACTTACTGCCTTCGTCAGTTCAAGATCGAACCCATTTTTTTCGCCATCACTATCCATGCTCGTTAGTAAAATTTCCCCCGCTCCCAACTGCGCCGCTTCTACTGCCCATTCAATCACTAGTTTGTCAGTAGGTGTCCTGCCGCCATGCGTAAATACGCGCCACGTTCCAACTGCTTCATCGTATTTTGCATCAATTGCGACAACGATGCATTGTGAACCAAAGTAGCTGGCGCCTTCCTTAATAAGGCCCGGATTAAGGACAGCTGCTGTATTCAGCGATACCTTATCTGCCCCAGCGCGTAAGATTCTTTTCATATCCTCCAAAGCATTAATGCCCCCGCCAACGGTAAACGGAATCGCCAGCTCCGAAGCGACGGCTTTAACGACTTCAACCATTGTTTTCCGGCCTTCAACGGATGCAGAGATATCTAGAAAAACGAGTTCGTCTGCTCCCTGCTCATCGTAAAAGCGCGCCAGTTCCACGGGGTCTCCGGCATCGCGCAGCTGCACAAATTGTATCCCTTTTACTACCCGTCCGTCCTTTACATCGAGACAGGGGATGATTCTTTTTGTTAATGTCATCGTGTGCCCACCTCTTTCAGGGCCTCTTTTAAAGTGAAGCGGTTTTCATAAAGGGCTTTTCCCACAATCGCTCCTTGAATCCCCTTAGAAGCAATTGCTTTTAGGTCGCCTAGACTGCTTACCCCGCCAGAGGCAATGACATTTTTCCCGGTCGCTTCGGCCATTTCACAGACAGCGGCAATATTCGGACCTGCTAGTGTCCCATCCGTAGCAATATCGGTAAAGATAAATGTCTCTGCCCCAGCTTCTGCAAAGCGCTTGCCGAGTTCAACCGCTTTTAGTTCGGAAGTATCCAGCCATCCATGTGTTGCGACATAACCGTTTTTGGCATCAAGGCCGACCGCAATTTTTCCGCCGTATTTTTTGATCATCTCGATGGCAAATTCGGGGTTGGAAACGGCAATACTTCCAATGATGACGCGGTTCACACCACTCTCAAGATAGTGGAGGATATCCTCCTCTGAACGAATGCCGCCGCCAATCTGAATATTGACCTGTAATTTTTGCGCTGCTTCAATCACAAACCGGTCATTAACCCGCTTGCCATCCTTTGCCCCATCAAGGTCGACCATGTGAATCCACTCGGCACCATCTGCAGCAAAACTCTTGGCCATATCAAATGGTGAGTCCCCGTAAATGGTCTCCTGGTCGTAGTCCCCTTGAAGGAGTCGGACGCACTTGCCGCCGCGCATATCAATTGCTGGATAAATCGTTAAACTCATCGGATTGCCTTCCTTTCCTCCACCATTTGTAAAAAATTAGCGAGAAGGGCCATGCCCAGCTTGCTGCTTTTCTCCGGATGAAATTGCATCCCAAAAATATTGTCTCTGCCAACCACAGCAGATACTTGTTCGTGATAATTGGCCTTTGCCAGTAAAACATCTGAGTTTTCCGCATCCACATAATAGGAATGAACGAAATAGACATAATCCTCATCTAGATTTTTTAATAGAGGCGATTCTTGAACAAATTCAAGCCGGTTCCAGCCCATATGCGGAACTTTGTAGGTCTGTCCATCCGGTGTTTTCCCTGGAAAACGACGAACACTGCCGGGTAACAATCCCAAACCTTCTGTCAGTCCATTTTCTTCACTATTTTCAAATAGCAGCTGCATCCCAAGGCAGATGCCAAGCAGCGGTTTACCCGTTGCCGCAAAATCCTTAATCGTCTCCACTGGCAAACGTTCCATCGCATCACGAAAAGAGCCCACACCAGGAAGAAGCAAGGCATCTGCAGCTAGCAGCTCACCCTTATCCGCAGAAATAAAATACTCCGCACCCAGCCGTTCCAGTGCCTTGCTAACACTAAACAGATTGCCCATTCCATAGTCAACAATGCCAATCATCCTACCATTCCTTTCACAGTGCCTATTATAGTGCCTGACACCACTAATTTTCTTCTAGAGCATTCCCTTAGTCGATGGAACGCCTTTGATGCGTGGGTCGATGGTTGTGGCTTCGTCAAGGGCCCGTCCCAGCGCTTTAAAGACGGCTTCGATCATATGGTGTGTATTTTTGCCGTAATGTACGATGACATGGAGATTCATCCGTGCCTCGAGTGCAAGTTTCCATAAGAATTCATGAACTAGTTCGGTATCAAATGTACCCACCTTTTGTCCGGGGAACTCTGCACGCATTTCAAGATGCGGACGATTACTAAGGTCTACGACCACCTGTGCCAACGCTTCATCCATCGGTACAAATGCATTTCCGTAGCGCTTAATACCACGTTTGTCACCTAATGCTTCACGCAGCGCCTGTCCAAGACAAATTCCGATATCCTCTGTGGTATGGTGATCGTCTACTTCTGTATCCCCATTTGCATTCACTGTCAGATTGAATTGTCCATGTTTGGTGAATAAATCAAGCATATGGGTCATGAACGGTACACCTGTTTCTAAATTCGACTGACCGTCTCCATCCACATCTAACGTTAATTGAATTTGTGTTTCATTCGTGTTCCGTTCAATACTTGCGATTCTTTCCATGAAAGGGACCCCCTATATATTGTCAATACGATAATTTGCCGTCATTTTTTAAGCGGTATTCAACTGCCCGTGCGTGGGCCTCGAGCCCTTCCTTGCGAGCAAACTCCGCAATTTTAGCACCATTCTCCTCTATTGCTTTTTGACTGTAGATAATCACACTTGATTTTTTTTGAAAATCGTCCACATTCAACGGACTCGAAAAACGTGCCGTTCCATTTGTAGGAAGAACGTGATTAGGACCGGCAAAGTAGTCACCAACCGGCTCAGAGCTATAACGGCCGATAAAGATCGCACCTGCGTGTCGAATTTTCCCAAGTAGTTCAATCGCATTTTCAGTGATGATCTCTAAATGTTCTGGAGCTAATTGATTGACGGTGTCAATCGCTTCCTCGATGGTTTCCGTTAGGTAAATGGCACCATAATCGGCAATCGAACGGGCGGCGATGTCTTTTCGTGGCAGTTGTTCTAGTTGCTTTTCGACTTCTACGGCAACCGCTTCGGCCAGGACACTCGATGGTGTAACGAGAACACTGCAGGCGCGTGGATCGTGCTCAGCCTGTGATAATAAGTCGGCCGCAACCTCATCTGGTCTTGCCGTTTCATCTGCCAAAATCGCAATCTCGCTTGGACCGGCAATCATATCAATGTCAACATCCCCATAAACTTCTCGTTTTGCTAATGCAACATAAATATTTCCGGGACCAGTAATTTTATCGACAGAGTGAATCGATTCAGTTCCATAGGCAAGTGCCGCAATCGCTTGGGCTCCTCCCACCTTATAAATTTCTTCAACGCCTGCTTCCCTCGCCGCAACAAGGACGGCAGCTGGTAATTGACCTTGATCATCCGGTGGTGATACCATCACAATCCGTTTCACACCGGCTACTTTCGCCGGAAGTACGTTCATCAGAACGGAGGATGGGTAGGCGGCGGTTCCGCCTGGCACATATACCCCGACAGAATCGAGCGGAGTGATTTTTTGACCTAGGACGGTTCCATTTTCTTCGGTCGTCATCCATGAAGGCCGCAGCTGTTTTTCATGGAAGGAGCGAATATTGTCGGCTGCTTCCCTAACAATCGCTATAAAACGCTCATCTATCTGCTTGTAAGCAGCCTCTATTTCTTTTTCAGTGACGGAAAAAGAGGCTAAGTGAACACGGTCGAGTTTCTCTGTATATTCCCGTAATGCTTCATCGCCGCGCGTACGAATAGCTGCAATTATCTCTTTTACCACCTCTACCTGTTCGGAGGTACCTGACTCAATCGATCGCTTGATCGAGACGAGGTCATTTACTCTTACTATTTTCATTTTTCATTAACCTCCATCGAAACAACTTTACTAAGCCGGGTGACCAGTTCATCAATCTTCGTATCCTTGATGCGGTAGCTGACAGGATTAACGATGAGTCGTGAAGTGACATCGACAATCCGCTCGTACTCAACAAGACCATTTTCCCTCATCGTCCGGCCCGTGGAAACAATATCGACGATACGGTCCGATAAGCCGATAATCGGAGCAAGTTCGATCGAACCGTTTAATTTAATAATTTCAACCTGTTCCCCCTGTTCACGAAAATAGGCTTCCGCCACATTCGGATATTTCGTTGCAACTCTAGGGGCTACATCATTCATCTTGGTCCCAGGAAGACCAGCCACCGCTAAATAACAAGCGCTGATTCGTAAGTCGAGGAGCTCGTAAACATCACGTTCCTCCTCTAGCAAGACATCCTTACCGGCAATGCCAATGTCGGCAACACCATGCTCTACATAGGTAGGAACATCTGTCGGCTTTGCTAAAATAAACCGAAGACCCTCGTTTTCAACCTCAATAATTAACTTTCGTGAATCATCAAATTCCGGCGGAAGTTGATAACCGGCTTTCCTGAGCAGGTCAGCCGCTTCTTCAAAAATCCGCCCCTTTGGCATGGCAATTGTTAGTATATTATTCATCGGCACGCCCTCCGAGTAAGTAGGTAGTATCCGCAAATTTCTTTGTAAAGGCATCGATATTTTTGACGCCGTTGATATCCTGAAGCACAGTCCGCTTTCCTTCCTCATGCAGCTTTTCAGCTAATTGAAAGGCTTCCTTGCGGCGCTCATGGCTGAAAATAATACAGGTTACAGCATTTTCCACTTCGTCGTTTCCAAGCGCCTCTAGGAGCCGATCGAGATGCACAGCGAACCCAGTGGCACTTGCTTTTTTTCCAAACTTCTCTATTAAGCTGTACCGGCCGCCATTTCCGATTGGAAAGCCGACATTCCCTGCGTATACTTCAAATAAAATCCCTGAATAGTAGCTCATATGGCTGACGATTGTAAAATCAAATTTGACCTCATCCCCAACACCATAGTCGTTAAGGCATTCCCATAATTCCTTAAGCTGTAAAAGAGCCAGCTTGCCTTGCTCATTTTCAATCAAATCGAATGCCTTGCCGATGACTTCAATCCCTCCCCTTAAATCAAGGAATTGAAGAAGTCTTTGTTTATCAATCGATGATAGTGATAAAGAGTTCACATGCTCACGGTAGCCAACATAATTTTTTTCATATAAAAATCTTCTTAAAGAATCAGCCCGCTCATCGGTTCCAAGGATTTGTAAAAATAATTCTTGGGCAAAACCAATATGTCCGATCGATACTTGGAACTCAGACAATCCTGTTTTTTTCAATGAAGAAATGAGCATGGCAATGACCTCACCATCGCACGAAACCGTTTCGTCATTTAAGCATTCCACGCCGATTTGTTCAAATTCAGCTGGCCGGCCCCCTTCACGCTGCTGTGCACGAAAAACATTGGCAGAGTAAGCTAACCGAAGCGGCATATCGTCGTGTAAAAGTTTCGAGGCTGCGACTCTGGCGATTGGCGCGGTCATGTCAGGCCTTAGTACCAATGTATGTCCTTGTTTATCAAGCAATCGAAACAGCTGGGCATCTTGAATGGCCGATGCCGATCCGACTGTTTCGTAATATTCAAGTGTGGGTGTTTCAATAAATTGGCACCCCCATAATTTGATGGTGTCTTCCATTAAGGTGCGGACACGGTGTTTTTTCTCATATAACTCCGGAAGCGTGTCTCTCATGCCCAGAGGCTTTTCAAACATAAACAAGCGACTCATCAAGCTCATCCTTTATAGTTAGATTACTTTATTATTAAGTTTAAATTTTTTAAATCCTTTAGTCTGCTAATGTGATAATGAATTAAAGTAGTTTTAGTTTACCCCTAGTGGTAGTATTCGTCAATGAAAAACTTTTGAGATGGCTTTCCTTCAAATTTAAGGGGATTTTGCCCAACACGGGATGGATTCACCAAATTGATTTTGGGTTCTGATCAACACGGGGTGGATACTGTCAGATTCAGATGGAATTCCGCCAAACTGTGGGAAGATTCCGCCAAATCTCTGCGTATATCCGCCAACAACGTTAGGAATTCCGCTAAGTTTCTGAATTTTGCCGCGAAACGACAATTTTAACAGTTAGTTTACTATAAAAAAAGCCTGGTTGCGAAAACCAGACTTAAAAAATTTCAATATTTTATTTTTTTCGACCATAAATGGAATCATTGGCCCAGCGCTCAGCCAATTCTTCTTTTGTATATATGACCCGCATCGGATTGCCCCCGACGAATGCTCCTGGAGGAACATCCTTATGGACAAGGGTCCCAGCAGAGACGATAGCCCCATCCCCGATTGTAATCCCTGGAAGGATGGTAGAGTTCGCACCAATCATCACTTCGCTGCCAATCACAACAGGACCGAGCCTGTATTCTTTTATTAAATATTCGTGGGCAAGGATGGTCGTGTTATATCCAATCACCGTATTGCGGCCAACACTGATTTTTTCTGGAAACATCACATCCAGCATGACCATTAATGCGAAGGAGGTTTGGTCGCCAACCTTAAGCCCCAGGAACACCCGATACAGCCAATTTTTCAACCCCAAAAATGGCGTGTAGCGGGCCAATTGAATCACTATAAAATTTTTGACAACCTTCCAAAAAGGCACAGTCTTGTAGACATGCCATAAAGAATTCGCTCCTTCAACTGGGTAGCGGGTCGTATTCCTCATTTTCTCACTCTCCGAGGATAGTTAATAAATCAGCCATATTCTCAAGAATATAATCTGGTTCATATTTTGCAATATAGTCTCTACCTTTAATTGACCAGGCACAACCGGCTGTTACCGTCCCGGCATTCTTGCCTGCTAAAATATCGTGGTAATTATCGCCGACCATCATCGTCTCTTCAGGAGTAGAGTCCAGTTGTTCCAATGCCTTAAAAATAGGCTCAGGATCTGGCTTTGTCTTACTGACATGATCATAGGTCACAACTACTTCAAAAAAGGCCTCAAGGTTCATGAGGCGTAGACCCTTCAGAGTCACATCATGACGTTTGGTAGTGACAACACCTAGCTTATAGCCCATTTCTTTTAAGGTCTGTACGGTTTCAAAGACCCCAACAAATTCCCGCACCAATTTATCATGGTTGGCAATGTTAAAGGTTCGATATTCTAAAATCAGTTCCTCAACAAGATCAGGGTCGATGCTGCCAAACGCTTCGTGCAGCGTCGGTCCGAGAAACGGCAGGACATCCTCACGCTTGTACTTGCTTGGAAAATACTTTTCAAGCGTATGCAGGTAAGTTGTAATAATTAATTCATTCGTATCTATTAATGTCCCATCTAAATCAAAAAGAATGGTCGTTATTTTGTTAGTCATAGGTAGCTTCCTTTCATTATGAGCCCCGAGTGTTTCCAAATGGGTCTGGAAAAATATTAGGTGTAGAATGAGAGAAAGAGCAATTGCTCCAAGACCCTCTTAATAAACCTGACAATTAACTGTTTTCTTGGTCTAAATAACGCCTGTCTGTCAGCTGTTTAGTCCGACGATAGAGCAGAATCATCAGTGCACCCACCACTAATGCAAATGAAATGGTTTGCGCCATCCGAAGGCTGCCAAGCATTAAACTATCGGTTCGCAAGCCCTCGATGAAAAAGCGGCCTATTGAATACCAAATCACATACGTAAGGAACAATTCCCCACGGCGGAAATTAACTCGGCGAAGGAAAAGTAATAGGAAAAAGCCAGCAAAGTCCCAGAGCGATTCATAAAGGAACGTTGGATGATAATACGCCCCATTAATATACATTTGATTGATGATAAATTCTGGCAAATGTAAGTTTTCTAGGAAAGCTCTTGTTACTTCCCCACCATGTGCTTCCTGGTTCATGAAATTTCCCCACCGGCCAATCGCTTGCCCAAGAATAATACTCGGGGCCGCAATGTCAGCAATTTTCCAGAAAGAGAGTCCACGCTTTTTGGCAAATACATAGGTGGTGAGGACGGAGCCAATCAGGGCGCCATGGATAGCAATGCCTCCATTCCAGATTTGCGGGATATCCGCCGGATGATTGACATAATATTTCCATTCAAAAATCACGTAATAAATCCGGGCAGAAATAATCGCAATCGGAATTGCCCATAGCATTAAATCTGCAAAGGTGTCTTTCTCTAATCCTCTTCGATTTCCTTCCCTTATAGCAAGGTACAAGGCAAGGGCCAGACCTGAGCCAATAATTATTCCATACCAATGCACCGAGATCGGTCCAAGTGTAAAGGCAATCGGATTCAGCGGTTGTATCGTTTCGTTCATCTCTCTATCTCCTCTTCCTTTTAAATCTCGTCATGATCCCCGTCTTCAATGACATCAGACAGGCGTTCCGTAAATTGCTGGGCTGCATTTACACCCATTCGTTTCAGACGGAAATTCATAGATGCTACTTCTATAATAACAGCGAGATTTCGTCCTGGACGAACGGGGATGGTCAGTTTTGGTACATCCGTGTCAATGATTCTCATTGTTTCTTCATCTAAACCAAGGCGGTCATATTGTTTTTTCGAGTCCCAAATTTCTAGATTCATAACAAGGGTAATGCGTTTATTACTTCGAACTGCCCCAGCTCCGAACAAGGTCATCACATTGATAATCCCTAAGCCGCGAATTTCAAGTAAATGCTCGATTAAATCCGGAGAATTTCCGACTAATGTATCCTGGTCCTCCTGGCGAATTTCAACGCAATCGTCTGCCACGAGCCTGTGGCCGCGCTTGACCAATTCCAAAGCAGTTTCGCTTTTACCGACACCGCTTTTTCCGGTAATTAACACCCCGATACCATACACGTCCACCAATACGCCATGGACAGCAGTCGTTGGTGCGAGCTTACTTTCTAGGTAATTCGTAAGGCGGCTGGAAAAACGTGTTGTCTTCATGCCCACTCGTAGAACGGGGACTGATTCCCGTTCGGACGCTTCAATCAACTCGATGGGTACCTCGATATCCCGAGTGACAATGATTGCTGGAGTGATATCGGTGCATAAACGGTCCATTCTAGATGCTCGTTCAGCATCGGACAGCATTTCAAAAAAAGAGAGTTCTGTTTTACCTAATAACTGAATTCGTTCCGCTGGGTAAAATTCAAAATATCCCGCCATTTCAATTCCAGGACGTGAGATATCACTCATGGTGATGGGACGGTTAATTCCCTCTTCACCACTAACTAATTCAAGATTAAATTTCTCGACTATATCTTTGGTACGTACTTTTGGCAAGGAAATATCCTCCTTAACTAGAAAAGCGTAAGGCGCCTGCTTATCGGCGACAAGCATAAGACAAGCCGGCAGAGAGGTTGACCTTTAACCTTCATGACGGATTGGCTGTAGACCATCGAGCCGATGGCGCCTGGAGCTAGACAGTAATAAAATTTAAAAACATAGTTTAATTCCATTTCCACTTATTTTAGCATTTTTTAATGAATAACCATACTTTCATGTCTAAAAAATTAGATGGGCTGCACGTGGGTGCTTTTACCAGCAAAAAAAGGTGTACACTCTTTTAAGTGAACACCCTTCTCTCAAAAATATTAATCTTTTGATTTCCGTGATGGCTGGAGCAGCGTTTTTTGAATAATCAAGTTTACGAGCGACATCAGTATGGCAAAGAAGATGGCCATCCCAAAACCGGAAATCTCAAAGGCTTCGCCCATCAAATAATCTGTAAGCTCTAGTGTAATCGCATTGATTACTAATAGGAAAAGCCCCAACGTTAACACTGTCACTGGCAAAGTGAACAGAATCAGGAGCGGGCGTACCAAAAGATTTAAGATGGACAATAAAATGCTTGCCTGAAGTGCGGCCATGAATCCTGTTAGTTGAAAACTTTCGTGAAAATAACCCGCTAGTGCCATAAACAACACCGCATTAATCAAACATCCAATCAGCCATCTCATTTTCGGCATCTCCTAGTTAATTTTCTTGTGATTTATGAATTGCAACGGATCCCGTTTTAGTGTCTACATAAATCTTCATCATTTTATCAGGATGATTAATGGATTTAAAGCGAAGCGATTTTTGAATCATTTCACTTTTCTCCTCAAGCACTTGAACACCCACGAGTTCCACATTAAATCCGCCAAGATTTGTTTTTAATTCCCCATTTACTGGCAGGCCATCTGGGATGAAGAGGTCGATCCCACCAGTTGTCGCTTTGACTTGGATCGACTCCGTTCGCTTTCCTCTGAGATGATAGCTGATATTCCCATTAAAGGACTGGGCTTCAACCCGTTTGATATCACCATCGAGTTTAATTGCCCCGTTAATAGTCTCTGCCTCGAGATCATCAATCACACTGTTAATTATATTAATCTTTCCATTTGCCGTTTCAACCTCTGCTTTTTTTCCATAGACACGGTCAAGATTTATTTTCCCATTCGCCGTTTTCACTCTGAGGTCATCGACATTCATTTCTTCTCCGGTGACAGACCCGTTAAATATTCTGATTCGCATCCGATCATATTGAGCTTTCGGCACATAAATGGTTGAATCTACTTTCATCCATTTTTGCTGCGTCATAAAACGTAGTTTTTGTTGATCAACTGAAAAAATAGTATCTCTTAAAAAGTTCTGTCTTGCTTGGTCCGAGTTTTCAACCCGAAACACCTTTGCTTGGCACTCAATCCTTACATCCGGTTGCTCCCATGCGGCAATTTTAACGGAACCATTCGCCACGTCTATATCGACCTCTTTCAGGTCAGCATCACCTTGGTGGAAAATATGGGAGATTTCGACGGAATGACCAAAGTTCAAATCAAAATCAAAATCTTTGATTTTTTTCAATGCTGAATCGACAAAATCAAAAATCTTCTCCTTTGTCGTTTGGAATTTCGCCTGGAAAGGATCTTCCTTCTTGGCCTCTTCAAAATTTACTGCTGTGGAGAGCTCATGAACAATCTCTGCTTGCTTCTCTTCCATCGTTTGTTTTGCCTTTTCTAATTCATCCAGCAATGTGACAGCTTCGTCGACGGTTAGCTTTCCTTCTTCCACCATTTTTAAAATCCGCTTTTTTTCCTCTTTCATCATTACCACCTCAGAATCATAAATTTGTCTCATTTCAAGCTTATTCAGAAATTAATACCTTTACGCCTTTGATTATGTTCCAAACGACAACAATACACCACGTGAGCAATAATAAAACCAGACTTATAATCGTCGTTACAGAGATTTTATCAGGCATTGTAAAAATATCATTTAAAATTGTGAAAACCATTAATGCTGTAGGGATTAATGGAATTAAATGTGATAGTAGTGATTTTTTTGCATGTGCTTTTGTCACTTCATCGCCCGAAACAAAATAGACGATTAGTGGAAATAGAAAGCCTGCGAAAAAAATACTAAAATAGCACAAACTTGACAGAACTTTTCTTGTCTCCATTTCTGCGCTCAACTCCTTTATTCCCTTATTTACGAAAACCGAATCTAGAAAGTTTCGTATTTTTGATAAATAAAAATGCACTCCGTTGGTCACTGCCGTACATACCCACATGAAATACGGAATCCGCCATTTGGAGCCGGAATTCCGCCAACATGAAACGGAATTCAGCCTATCTAAGATTTTATTCCGCCAAACTCTGAACTTATTCCGCCGTTTCACCCAATTATTCCGCCAATCACCACAATCGAAGGAGTTACGACTATAAAGACTCCATAAAAAAAGAGCCGAAATTCTCATGAATTTCAGCTCTTCCATACTTCTTATGCTTTTATGGCACTCTTATCTTCAATTTGCTGTTTCATCCGGAGTCGATCACGCTCAAGGATTGGCTTTAAGTATTTTCCTGTGTAGGATTCAGGGACTTCCGCCACTTTTTCTGGTGTTCCGGTTGCGACGATTGTTCCGCCTTTGTCGCCGCCTTCAGGGCCTAGATCAACAAGATAATCCGCTGCCTTTATGACATCAAGGTTATGCTCAATCACGAGAACCGTGTCGCCATTTTCAACTAAGCGCTGCAACACAACAAGCAAACGCGAAATATCGTCTACATGAAGACCTGTTGTTGGCTCATCTAGTATATAGAAAGATTTCCCTTGTGAACGGCGGTGCAGCTCCGAAGCAAGTTTTACACGTTGGGCTTCCCCTCCAGATAGAGTTGTTGCCGGCTGGCCAAGTGTGATGTAACCAAGACCGACATCGAGGATGGTTTGCAGCTTGCGGCTGATTTTTGGAATGTTTTCGAAAAATTCAACAGCAGCTTCCACAGTCATATCCAAAATGTCAGAAATATTTTTACCTTTATATTTTACTTCAAGGGTTTCACGGTTATAGCGCTTGCCATGACAAATTTCGCATGGCACGTATACATCCGGTAAGAAGTGCATTTCAATTTTAATGATCCCATCGCCGCGGCATGCCTCACAGCGTCCGCCTTTTACATTAAAGCTGAAGCGTCCCTTTTTATAACCGCGGACCTTCGCCTCGTTTGTGTTCGCAAACACATCACGAACGTCATCGAAAACCCCTGTATACGTAGCGGGATTCGAACGTGGTGTTCTGCCAATTGGCGATTGATCGATATCGATGACTTTCTCTAAATAATCGATACCTTTAATACTCTTATGTTCACCGGGCTTAGTTTTTGCATGATGAAGCTTTTGTGCCAAGGATTTATGTAGGATTTCGTTAATGAGAGTACTCTTCCCTGATCCAGACACACCCGTAATAGCAATAAACATCCCAAGCGGCAGCTTCACATTGACATTTTTTAAATTGTTTTCCGTCGCTCCTTTAATTTCAATAAAGCGGCCATCCGGTTTACGCCGTTCAAGCGGCAGAGGGATAAACTTTTTCCCGGATAAGTATTGGCCTGTTAAAGAATTGGGGTCAGCCATCACTTCTGCAGGTGTTCCTGCTGAAACAACCTCCCCGCCATGAACCCCAGCACCCGGACCAATATCAATCAAGTAATCGGCAGCAATCATGGTATCTTCATCATGCTCGACGACAATTAAGGTGTTGCCGATATCACGCATGTTTTGCAGCGTCCCAATTAAGCGGTCATTATCGCGCTGATGTAATCCAATGGATGGTTCATCCAAAATATAGAGAACACCGGTTAAACGCGAACCGATTTGCGTGGCTAAGCGGATCCGCTGGGCCTCACCACCGGAAAGGGTGCCAGCCGTCCGGCTCAATGTTAAATAATCGAGACCGACATTAATTAAAAAGCCCAGCCTTTCACTAATTTCACGGAAAATTAATTTGGCAATTTGCATCTCTTTTTCCGAAAGATTTAATTCTGCAAAAAATTGATGCGCTTCTTCAATCGAAAGGTCGGTGACATGGGCAATATGGCGGCCATTAATTAGCACGGCCAAGGTTTCTTTTTTTAAACGATAGCCTTTACATGTTGGACATGGCTTCTGGCCCATATATTTTTCCATTTGCTCACGGATGTAATCCGAACTTGTCTCTTTGTAACGGCGCTCGACATTGCGGATGACGCCTTCAAATTCAATATTGCCCTCTCGAACCTGACCAAAATCATTTTCATAGCGGAAATAGATTTTTTCACGGCCGCCACCATAAAGTACTTTTTCCAACAAGTGTTCAGGGATATCCTTGACAGGGATATTCATATCGACGCCGAAATGATCACATACTGCCTCAAGGAGTTGCGGGTAGTACTGTGAGCTTGTTGGTTCCCACGGGGCAATCGCGTGCTCCTTTAGTGTCAAATCGCGATTTGGGATAACAAGGTCAACATCGACTTCGAGCTTAGAACCAAGCCCGTCACATTCTGGGCAGGCGCCAAAAGGACTGTTGAAAGAAAACATCCGTGGTTCCAGTTCTCCAATTGAAAAACCACAGTGCGGACAGGCATGATTTTCACTGAACAGCAGTTCCTCCTGGCCAATTACATCAACAATGACCTTCCCTTCGCCCAGCTTTAAAGCTGTCTCGAGGGAATCGGCAATCCTTGCTGCAACCCCTTCCTTGACGACAATCCGGTCAATAATTACCTCAATTGAATGCTTTTTGTTTTTTTCTAGTTCGATGTCATCGCCAAGGTCAAGCATTTCCCCGTCTACACGAACACGGACAAATCCTTGTTTTTTAATATCCTCGAGCACCTTTACGTGGGTTCCTTTCCGGCCCGATACCACCGGGGCAAGGATTTGCATTTTGGTCCGCTCTGGAAAATCCAAAATCCGGTCGACCATCTGTTCAATCGTTTGTGAGGAGATTTCAATTCCATGAATCGGACAGGTTGGATGCCCAACCCTTGCAAATAATAACCGTAAATAATCATAAATCTCAGTCACCGTCCCAACTGTTGAACGGGGGTTACGGCTTGTTGTTTTTTGATCGATGGAGATAGCTGGGGAGAGACCCTCAATGGCATCGACATCCGGTTTATCCATCTGGCCAAGGAATTGCCGAGCATAGGCAGAAAGCGATTCGACATAACGCCTTTGCCCCTCTGCATAAATCGTATCAAAGGCAAGCGAGGACTTTCCAGACCCGGAAAGTCCCGTTAAGACAACAAGCTTATCTCTCGGAATGGTGACATCTATATTTTTTAAATTGTGGGCTCTGGCGCCTTTCACAATCAGTTTTTCCATTGCCATTGTTCCGTCATCCTTCCGCTTTTAGTTCCAATAATAAATCACGAAGTTCAGCAGCACGTTCGAAATTAAGCGCTTTTGCTTCGACTTTCATTTCTTTTTCCATCGTGGCAATCAGTTTCTCTTTTTCCTTCTTCGACATTTTGCTGAAGGATGCCGCTGGTTTGTATTCTTCCTGCTCTTCTGCTGCGTGTGTAGCACGAATGACGTCGCGGATATCCTTCTGAATCGTCATTGGGACGATTCCGTGCTTTCGATTGTACTCTTCCTGGATGGCACGGCGCCGTCTTGTTTCTGTTATCGCTAATTCCATTGAATTCGTAATTTTGTCTGCATACATGATGACATGTCCATGGGCATTCCGGGCGGCTCGGCCGATCGTTTGAATTAACGAACGTTCAGAACGGAGGAAGCCTTCTTTATCGGCATCAAGGATTGTAATCAGCGAAACCTCAGGGATATCAAGGCCTTCCCGGAGCAGGTTAATCCCGATAAGAACGTCATATTTCCCTAGGCGAAGTTCACGAATAATTTCGATCCGTTCGAGCGTCTTAACCTCTGAATGCAAATATTGAACTTTAATGCCGATTTCCTTCAGATAATCTGTTAAGTCCTCAGACATTTTTTTCGTCAGCGTCGTCACAAGCACCCGTTCATTTTTCCTAACCCGTTCGTGAATTTCACCAATTAAGTCATCAATCTGCCCCTCAATTGGACGGACTTCAATGGTTGGATCCAAGAGTCCTGTCGGGCGGATAATCTGCGAAACCATTTCTGGTGTATGCTCGAGTTCATAGGGACCAGGTGTGGCCGAAACATAGATGATATTGTGAATATGCTTTTCAAACTCATCAAACATTAATGGCCGGTTATCAAGCGCTGAGGGCAGACGAAAGCCATGATCGACAAGCACCTGTTTCCGTGCTTTATCCCCATTGAACATTCCTCTTACTTGTGGCAAGGTTACAT
Organism: Neobacillus drentensis; assembly: GCF_036962765.1. Lineage (GTDB taxonomy): Bacteria > Bacillota > Bacilli > Bacillales > Cytobacillaceae > Neobacillus > Neobacillus drentensis_C. The sequence goes on along the minus strand of NZ_JBALOS010000060.1, from coordinate 10,060 downwards.
GCGACTCGTCAATTACCATCAAAAAGTCCTCTGGAAAATAATCAAGCAGTGTATAAGGCGTTGACCCAGCTCCTCTTAATGTTAAATGGCGTGAGTAATTTTCAATTCCTGAGCAAAATCCCATTTCACGCATCATTTCAAGATCATAGCGAGTCCGTTGTTCTAGCCTTTGTGCTTGGAGCAATTTATCGTCCGCTCGTAATTCTTCTAAGCGTTCTTCTAGTTCCTTTTCAATATTCGCAATGGCTATTCTCAGCTTTTCTTCCCTTGTTACGAAGTGGGAGGCTGGAAAAATTGCCACATGTTCTCGTTCGCCAATGATCTCTCCTGTGAGCGCATCGACCTCACGGATCCGATCGATTTCATCGCCAAAAAACTCGACACGAAGACAATGCTCATCACGAGAAACAGGGAAAATCTCAACAACATCTCCACGGACCCGGAAAGTTCCCCGTTTGAAATCAATATCATTCCGGTCATATTGGATATCGACTAAACGGCGCAGCAACTGATTGCGCTCTACTTCCATTCCTGTTCTAAGGGATAACACCATTTCCCGATATTCTTCAGGAGAACCCAAACCATAAATACAGGAAACCGAAGCAATTACAATCACATCTTTGCGTTCGAATAACGAAGATGTCGCAGAGTGACGCAATTTATCTATCTCATCATTGATACTTGAATCTTTTTCAATGAAGGTATCTGTCTGTGGAACGTAAGCTTCCGGCTGAAAGTAATCATAGTAACTGACAAAATACTCAACGGCATTGTTTGGAAAAAATTCTTTGAACTCACTGTAGAGTTGACCTGCTAGGGTCTTGTTGTGGGCAATGACAAGCGTTGGTTTATTTACTTCTTTAATCACATTGGAAATCGTAAATGTTTTACCCGTACCTGTGGCACCAAGCAGTGTCTGTTGTTTTTTATTGTTCCTAATCCCCTCAACTAATTGTCTAATCGCCTCAGGCTGATCCCCTTGGGGCGAGTACTTTGACACTAATTCAAATTGATCTTTCACGATTTTTCCCTCCCGTAAAATCAATCACTTTTCAGCATATGTACTTCAATAATAGACCGGGATGGTTGCTGGAAAGTGTATCCTCTAAAATTCATATTAACATTCTACCACATTCCCCTAAAAACAAACCAATAATATGCGAACGAATATTCGACTTTAGCGAAATAAAACAAAAAAGCCTGCCAGTTTTCTGACAGACTCACATAATTATTTCATTGTCTAGGTCTTCTTCAATACCCTTTGCTTCATTTTATCAGCAATCCAAAAACCTGCAGTTAACGAGAAAGCATCGACCACAATAACCATAAAAGAGTTGGTATATCCTTTATATACGGACGTGGCAATCAGGGCTACAGTTAAGATAAGCCCGATGACTCGGTTGTATGTAACCCGTGTAAAAAGCAAGACGAGCAGCCCTGGAAGAATAAGTGCTGACATATATCGAATTACGGTTTCCAATAAGTACACCTCATTCAATTAATTACTGTTAATTTATTCTAAAAATTAATTCACCAAATTGCAACAAAAATAATAGGAAAATTGCCTATCATACGTCTCACCTTATTTGTCCGCCCTAACACTCATAATCCCTTCCTTGGGTTGAGTAACTGCACTTACTAGCACAAATCCTAAGAAGGAAAGGATAATTGGCATGACTACTGTATGTAAACCAAATGGATTCGGATAAAATTGATCCAATAAAATATAGGAACCCAGCCCTATAATCATTGAAGTGATAGCACCATACTTATTCCCCTTACTCCAGTACAATCCTAAAATAACCGGCCAGATAAAGACAGACTCCAATCCCCCAAATGAGAACAGGTTCAGCCATACGATTAAATCTGGTGGACTCAAGGAAAGAAGAATCACTACAATCCCAATCACCGCAGTCACTGTAAAACTAACCTTTTTAATATGGTCGTCCCCTGCATCCGGCTTGATGTAATTTAAATAAACATCCTTGACCAATGCTGAACTGACTAAAATTAATAAGGCATCCACTGTCGACATGATCGCTGCCATCGGTGCAGCGAGAACAATGCCCGCAGCATAGGGAGGGAGTACTTTCATTGATAAGAGCGGCATGACAGTATCCCCAATTTTCACACCTGGGAGTACAGGTCTTGCAAATACACCAATAAGGTGCATACCCAGCATAATAAACCCAACCACAATTGTACCTATGATGATTGCATTATGCATCGCCTTGGAATTTTTATAAGACATTGCTCGGACTGCAATCTGCGGCAGACCGACGACACCAATTCCTACTAAAATCCAAAAAGAGGATACAAAGGCGGGCGTTAAACTACGGTCGGCACCGAAGGGACTGATTAAGTTAGGATTTTCTGCTGCTAAATCTGAAATAATTTTTGGGACTCCTCCACCCGCTTTAATGGTAGCGATTAATAGGATTAAGGTACCCCCAAACATGACCACTCCTTGAATCGTATCTGTGATTGCAACCGCACGAAAGCCGCCGACAATCACAAAGATAAGGACGGAAAAGGCAAAGATTAATAGTGCTGTTGTATAGGGCAGGCCTGTTAAACTTTCTACTAAACGCGCTCCCCCAATCCATTGCGCGGTCATGGACGAAAACAGAAAAATAATGATACTTGCAGCTGAGATTAATACGACTGCTTTACTTTTATATCGCTCTTTTAAAAAGTCAATCAGGGTAATAGCCTTATACTGACGGGAAATGATCGCAAATTTCTTCCCTAGCACCATTAAGGTGAAATAACCGGTGGCTAACTGAGCCGCGGCAAGCAGGACCCATCCCAACCCTTGGGTATATGCGATCCCGGGTCCGCCGATAAAGCTGCTGGCACTGCCATACGTTGCCACCATTGTCATGGCAAGAATAAATCCGCCCATTTGACGCTCCCCTAAAAAATACTCCTCTAAGAAAGAATGAGATTTAATGACAAATTTGTTTGACCACATGCCCACAGCAAAAATAATGACTAAGAAAATCAAGAGAGGAGTAATGACCGCCCAATTCACTTGCGCTCACCCTCTTCCTCTTCAAACGGAACATCTTTGAATAAAAACTTTACCGTAAAAATAACAAGAATAATTATGACAATCGATCCTAAAATACAGCTGTAAAAGAACCAAGCGGGTAAACCTAATATGTAGGTGTAATGTTTTACTTTGGCAGATCCTAACCCATAAGCAAAGCCGTACCACCAAATAAAATTAATCAAAACAAGGATAATGCCAATCACGGCTTCTCTATGAGCAATTTTGAACCGCTTGTCCCGCGGATATTCACTATTCTTCATTGTACTCCTCCTAGATGCAAACTCACTCCACATATTCATGTTATTTTTAACCATTCAAGAAAAAATAACCAATTTAATCCTAGCGGAAAAAGAAAAAACGCGCAAAGAAAAAACCTATCCTCTTGTGTACAGTTTCCCTCAGTACAAAAAGTGCAAGCGTTAGTTTATCAACGTATAGACCGGAGTGCTCAAAAAACTATGAAGGACAAAACTAAGTCGTCCAGTAAGTAAAATGTCTTTCATAAAGGTTCCGATGGACAAA
>NZ_JBALOS010000060.1:0-6250 GCF_036962765.1 Neobacillus drentensis | reverse complement strand
AACTCGGTCGGGAAGCAAGAAAAATGTCCTTCGGAAGGGCACCGAAGGACAAAACACGATAGCGAAACACTAATGATTGGTATCAGGCATTCTTAGTTGCATGTTCCATGCGGGTTAGGGCAGCCGTTTGCTTCTTTTTCTACTTGGATGGTGCTGTGTTCGATGTGGAATTCGTCGTGAAGGACCCGCTGGGATTGTGAGAGGATGTCATCGTGAATTCCGTTATCTAATATGGTAATATGGCAGCTTAATACAGAATAACCCGAGGTGATGGTCCATATGTGCAGGTCATGGACTTCCTTCACCAATGGAATCTTTTTAAGTTCGTCTTTCACATGATTGATATCAATCTGCGCTGGTGCACCCTCCATCAAGATATGGAACGAGTCCTTTGTGACCCTATATCCACTTAAGAGAATTAGGATGGCAACAATAACACTTGCGATCGGGTCAGCAATCCCCCAGCCGAAAAACATAATCAACAGGGCGGCAACTATCGCGCCAACAGATCCCAGCATATCACCAAGAACATGTAAAAAGGCACTCCTGACATTTAGGTTATCTTCCTTGTCACCCTTCATTAATATCCAAGCAGCAACGATGTTCACCAGCAGGCCTGTGATTGATATCATCAGCATTCCGGTACTTTGCACCTCTGGTGGATTGAAAAAGCGTTGAAAAGCTTCAAAAAAGATATAGATAGAAATAACACCTAGTGTAATTCCATTCAAGGCTGCAGCGATAATTTCGAACCGTTTGTAGCCATATGTTTTTTCTTTCGACACCTGTTTCTCACCGAGCTTAATCGCAAAAAAGCTTAGTCCTAGTGCGGCCGCGTCACTCAGCATATGCCCTGCATCTGACAAAAGCGCCAAACTGTTTGTTAATATACCACCGATTACCTCGACGACCATAAACGCCGCAATTAATAGGAAGGAACTCAATAACGCTTTTTTATTACTCGTATGTGAATGTCCATGTGAATGTCCGTGTGAATGTCCGTGATGGTGATGACCCATGTTAATCCCCCCAAAAGCCTATTCCAAACGGCTTTTTTATTTATCTCTTTCTAAACCGAAAATATTACGATTAAGGCTAGTGTTTTCTAATCTTTTTTATTCGATACACGCCACTTAAGCACACGTCCGAATTGCCTAGTCTTTTACTCTTAAAAGCCGTAAACCATTAAAGGGAACGAGTAACGTCACGCCCATATCGGCAAAAATAGCAATCCATAATGTTAGCCAGCCCAGAAAAAGGGCTAAAAACTTAACAACTAATGATAATGTAATATTTCTTCTAAGGTAGTAGTTCCATAGACTGTGAGCTTTGCTGCTCCAAAATTAATTTTAGCGTCAACGGCACCATCCTGGTGTTGTACGTTCTTTTCGAACTTTGCGGCACAACTTGTTCAAGAAAGGCCTTGAACTCGATAGACTTGTTTTTCAACTGTCTCACTCACGACTGGCCACCTCCTCCTGATGGGCAATTGCAATATGAATTAATTGTTTAACATGATCGTCGTCAAGGGAATAATAAACAAGCTTACCCTCTTTCCGGTATTTCGTGAGCCCAAGGTTTTTTAAATGACGCAAATGATGAGAGGCCGTAGCTGTGGTTGCTCCAACAATATTGGCGACATCACAGACGCATAACTCATCTTCAAGTGTAAGGGAATAGGCGATTTTCAAGCGTGTCTCATCGGACAATGCTTTAAAAAGCTTGGTCACTTCAGTGATACTCGTATCCTTTTCAAGCTGCTGTTGAACCCGAGTGGTTTTCTCATTATCCACACAGGTAACCTCGCAAATATCACGCTCTTTCATCCTAATCACCCTCATTCAAATGTTCGTTTGAATATATCATATTCAAATGACGGTTTGAATGTCAATAATTATTGAACTTTTTTTACTTAAAAATATTGAAGTATTTCCTATTTTATAGAACATTCAAATGGTTCCTATTTTGTGACAGGATTTTTTGAGTAGAGTCGTTCTTTTTTTGTGGTTTAATGAAAACTGCACCCACTTAAAATTCGAAATATTCCTACTATTATCTTGACTATTGTCTTAATTAATATTATAGCGTTATAATATGTTAGAGTAATAACACGGTAACGTACTAAAGTAAAATAATAAATAGATAGGATGGTAGATTTAATATGAAACGGTTAGTTACTATGTTTTTAGTAATAGCAGCGGCATTCACCATTATTACAGGATGTTCATCTAAGTCATCTGAATCAAAGGACAACACATTGGTGATTGGAATCGATGATAAATTTGCACCAATGGGCTTCCGCGATGAGAATAACAAGATTGTTGGTTTTGACATTGACTACGCCAGCGCAGCAGCCGAAAAAATGGGGAAAAAGGTTAAGTTTCAACCAATCGATTGGAGCACAAAGGAAGCGGAACTTAGCAGTGGACGGATTGACCTTATTTGGAACGGATACACTATTACCGACGAACGTAAAAAGAAAGTTCTTTTCACGAAACCATATTTAAAAAATGCTCAAGTAGTTGTTACGATGGCAGATTCAAAGCTTTCTAAATTAGATGATTTAACTGGTAAGGTTGTCGGCTTGCAAACACTATCTTCAGCAGCTGATGCATTAGACGCTTCACCAATTAAGGCAAAAATTAAGACAGTTACCGAGTTTGCTGACAATGTCCAAGCATTGACTGACTTAAAGAGCGGCCGGTTAGATGCAGTAGTTATTGATGAGATTGTCATTGATTACTACATGACGAAAGAAAAAGAAGCATTCAAAATCCTTGATGAATCACTGGCCCCTGAAGAATACGGAATTGGCGTTAAAAAGGGAAATGATCAATTACTTAAAAATCTGCAAAAAGCACTTGATGAAATGAACGAAGATGGCACTGCCCAAGGAATTTCGAAAAAGTGGTTTGGCGAAAATAAAGTACTAAAGTAATACCGAATATAAGATAAAACAGGTTTCCTCGGGGAACCCTGTTTTGTTTTTGGAGGAAACCTTTCATGTCTTTTGATTATCTTATTTCTATACTAAAACCCATGCTCGAAGGGGCTCAGATGACCATCCTCTTGTTTTTGATTGCAATTGTCGTATCCATTCCCCTCGGGTTTGTTTTAACACTAGCTGTCGGCAGCCGTTTTAAACCCCTCTCCATGCTTGCCGAGGGATATATTTACGTGATGCGCGGCACACCGCTCTTACTTCAGCTGTTATTTATTTGTTTCGGGCTGCCGATGCTGCCTGTCATTGGTGAATATTTAGTCTTGGACCGCTTTGTTGCGGCCTGTATCGGTTTTATTTTAAACTATGCCGCCTATTTTGCTGAAATCTTTCGCGGTGGACTTCTTGCGATTGATAAAGGTCAATATGAGGCATCACAAGTCCTTGGTCTGAATAGATGGCAGACATTGACAAGGGTCATCCTGCCGCAAATGTTCCGGATTGCCCTCCCGGCTGTCGCGAACGAATCCGTAACATTAGTGAAAGATACTGCACTCCTTTATGCGGTTGCTGTACCTGAATTGCTGCATTTTGCGCAAACAGCGGTCAATCGAGACTTTACCATTGTGCCTTTCTTCGTAGCAGGGATCATTTACTTGATCATGACGCTCCTGTTAACCCTGGTCTTTAAAGGGTTCGAAAAACGGTTCAAATTTGAATAGGAAGGAGTGATGAAAATGGCTGTCATAGAAATATCTAATCTCAAAAAATCGTACGGTAATTTAGAAGTCTTAAAACGGATTACCTTTGATGTAAATAAAAACGATGTGGTAGCTGTCATTGGTCCGTCCGGCTCTGGAAAAAGTACGATGCTACGGAGTTTAGTCCATCTAGAAAAAATAGACGATGGCACGATTTGTGTCTCCGGTAATCATTTAGTAAAGGACGGCGTCTATGCGAAGCCGCAGGAAATCAAAGAGATCAACGCTAAAATGGGTATGGTTTTTCAGCATTTTAACCTTTTTCCACATCTGACCGTTAAAGAAAATTTGGAGATCGCTCCAAAAATGTTGAAAAAGGAATCGGCTGCTAACATTCAACAAAGAAGCAGTGAGCTTCTTGAGAAAATAGGGCTAGCTGACCGGTCTGCTGCCTATCCTGCAAAACTGTCAGGCGGACAGAAACAACGAGTAGCTATCGCCCGGGCGCTTATGTTAAACCCAGAAATTTTGCTCTTTGATGAGCCAACTTCTGCTTTGGATCCGGAATTAACTGGTGAAGTGTTGCAAGTTATGAAGGAGCTGGCGGAAGAACACATGACCATGATTGTGGTAACACACGAGATGGGCTTTGCCAAGGAAGTAGCAAATAGAGTTATCTTCATGGATAACGGGGAAATTGTTGAATCCGGTTCGCCAGAGGAGCTGTTTACGAATCCTAAGAATGAACGCACAAAGGCTTTCTTGAAACGTAGTTTAAAATGATTTAGAACCCGTTCCCCCAAAAAGGGGAAAACTATTTAAAAAGTATTATTCATAAACAAATCCCTCTTTAATAAGAGGGATTTCAGATTGTAGCCAAAAGGCATTCGAATGAGCCCATTCGGATGCCTTTTTGTTGATATTTTGCTCGTAAGAGCAAAATTTAGACCTATCCTATGCCTATTACTACGCCATTTCTGGTCTTTTCCATGTCCAGTTGGCCATCTTTTTCAAATTCATGGCAGCAAAAGTAAGCATCGCCTGCATGGACAATTTTTTTAAACCTCTTAAGGTTGTCCATCGCATCCCATGCTTTTCTTTAGCATCCGCAAAGACACGTTCAATCGTTTCTTTACGTCTTGCGTATATGCTTTTATTTTCTTGTGTGTGACGAAGATGATCGGCTTCTTCCATAAAATGTTCCCACACATGTCGCTCAATCAATTTTTTATGTTCTTTACTTTGCGTGCATTCGGAAAGTAATGGACAATTTTGACACTCAAGCGGATTTGAGAAGGATTGACGTTTTCCATTTTTCGTCGTCGTTGCATATTTAAGTATTTGTCCTTGCGGACAGATATAACAATCGTAGTAATCATCATAAACATACTCATGTTTTTTCAAATAACCATCTTTCGTCCGTGGACGTGTATACGGTAAAGCAGGAGTCATATCATTTCCAAATACGTATTGAGCAATAGCAGGTGTTTTGTATCCAGCATCAGCAGCAACAGCTTCAGGTTTCCCGTGTTTTTCGATGACTTTCTCAAGCAGTGGCTCGAATATAACGCTATCATGGATATTCCCTGGCGTTACAATTGCGCCCAGAACAAAACCATTCCGATCTGACGCTGCATGAAATGAGTATGCGAATTGTTTAGTTCGCTCATCCTTTACGTAATAACCACTTTCTGGGTCAGTGGTACTTTCTTTAATTTCTTTTAATTCTTCTTTATCAAATTTATCTGGAGGAAATGGCTTCTTTCCGTGATCTTCGCGGTCATTATTAATCTCGTCTTGTAAACGTGCTTCATAAGCTTTCGATTCTTTTCGAACTACTTTCTTCTCAAATTTACGTTTATTTGCACTTGCCTTAACATGAGTAGAATCTATAAACACGTGCTCACTACTAATCAATTTCTTTTCTGAGGCATCCTTAAGAATACGATAAAAAATCTGTTCAAATAGATCTGTATCCTTAAAGCGGCGTTCGTAGTTTTTACCAGACGTTGAAAAGTGTGGCACCTTATCGTAGAAACCAAAGCCTAAAAACCAACGATACGCCATATTAGTTTCGATTTCTGCAATTGTTTGACGCATTGAGCGAATACCGAAGGTATATTGAATGAAAGCCATCTTAATCAATACCACAGGGTCAATACTCGGACGGCCCCGTTTTGATGAATACATATCTTGTACAAGTGAATAAATAAAAGAAAAATCTATAGCTGCTTCAATCTTCCGAACCAAATGGTTCGCAGGTACAAGTTGTTCTAAAGCTATCATTTCTATTTGGTCACGATTCATCTGTGTATTTTTAGTTAGCATTTCATCCACCTCATTTATATGTCTGTATCTTAATTATACAAAGGGCTTATTTAAAGGTCATTATTGATTTTATAACTCTGTTGATTGAAGCGGAAGGCGCGAAGACTCCTGCGGGAGTACGGAGCAGGGGAGACCCCGCAGGCGCTTAAGCGCCGAGGAGGCTCCCCGCTACGCCCGCGGAAAGCGAAGCGCCTGGAGCGCAAAGCAACAGACAATTTAACAAAGACATAAAAAAGACTGCCGGCAAACCCAAAGTTTTGTGGATTTGTCGACAGTCTGA
>NZ_JBALOS010000059.1:20914-27338 GCF_036962765.1 Neobacillus drentensis | reverse complement strand
ACATACATAATACTAAAATTTCCCTTAAAAATCCCTCTTAAGAAAGTTCCATCTTATTTTACATTAAAATATTTTATTTTGCTATTTAGTAATGTAACCTTAATGAAAAAATTAGGCGGCGGAAATCATTCCGACCGCCTTTGCATACATGATTTTTTTAGCAAAATTAGTCTTCCTTCCCAAAATAAAGCCTAATTTTGGATCCTTCTTTCACTTTGGCACCTGCTTCAGGCGATTGCCTAACAACCACATCTCCCTCTCCGCTTGCATCAATTCTTAGGTTTATCAGTTGATCCATTAATTCCATTTTAGTTAAACCAGTGAAATCTGGTAGTTTTATTAATGGGGTATCTGGCCATTTCAATTCTTTTTCCATTTGATTTTTTCGAGGTTTAATCCCCATCTGGCCCAAACTATCCTTCATAATATTGCCGACAATCGGAGCACTGACAGTACCCCCGAAGGCTGTAACTCCTTTGGGATTATCAACGGCCACATAGACAACAATTTGCGGGTCATCTGCAGGGGCAAAGCCAATAAATGATACAATAAAGTTATTTTCTAAGTATCTTCCGTTTTTCGCTTTCTGGGCCGTACCGGTTTTGCCTCCGACACGGTAACCATCAACGAATGCCCTTCCACCTGACCCTTCTGCAACAACACTCTCAAGGGCATGGCGGATTTCTTTCGATGTTTCTTCCGTAATAACGCGCCTTTTTTCAACTGGGGAATTTCTCATCACCACTTCTTTGGTAACAGGGTCAATTAGCTCCTTTGCGATATACGGCTTATATAATATTCCGCCATTGATGGCCGCAGATACAGCAGTAACCTGCTGGATTGGTGTCACAGATACTCCTTGTCCAAAGGCTGTCGTTGCTTGTTCGACAGGGCCGACACGGTCTAAATTAAATAAAATCCCTGTCCCTTCCCCTTGGAGGTCAATACCGGTCTTTTGTCCAAAACCAAAATCCTTCACATATTTAAACAATTTATCTTTCCCAAGTCTTTGCCCTAATTCTACAAATCCTGGGTTACAGGAATTTTGCACAACTTCTAAAAAGGACTGGTCACCGTGACCACCGCGTTTCCAGCACTTTAACCTAGCACCCGCTATCTGTACTGAACCAGAATCATGAAAATGTTCCTTTTTCAAATTCACTTTTCCTTCATTCAGTGCTGCAGCCAAGGTGATAATTTTAAAAGTAGACCCTGGTTCGTATGTTGACCATACAGGGAGGTTGCGGTTATATACCTCTTGAGGTACATTTTGAAAATTAGCAGGATCAAATGTTGGTCTGCTCGACATTGCTAAGATTTCTCCATTATTCGGGTTCATTGCAATCGCAACAATACCATCTGGGTTGTACTTTGCGTCAGCGATATCCAACTCTCTTTCCACAATCGTTTGTATTTTTGAATCGATTGTCAGCTTCAAATCGAGGCCGTTAGTCGGCTTCTCATAATCATCAGCCATATCGTTCATTCTTTCCCCTTTAGCATTTGCATAGAATTTAACCGAGCCCCGTTCACCACTTAGTTCTTTATCATAATATTGTTCGAGTCCCATCAACCCCTGGTTGTCCACTCCTGCGAACCCTAGAACATGTGACAGGTAGCTTCCCATTGGATAATGGCGTTTAGAATCTTCACCGATGTAGACACCTTCTAGCCCTAAAGATCTGATTGCCTTTGCCTTTTCATGTGAAATTTTTCTTCCTTCTTTAATTCGAACAATCCTTTCTCTTAATGTGATATCGCGGTAGGCCTTTTCTTTTGACATATTTAAAACCGAAGCTAGCTTTTCTGCCGTTGTTGCGGGGTCCTTAATTTGTCTCGGAACAACCCAAACAGTTGGAGTACTGATATTCGTTGCTAGTGCCACTCCATTCCGGTCAACAATTTCACCTCGTTCAGGTTCAAAGGGGATATTCCGGCTCCAAGAGTCTTTAGCACCTGCAGTCAGCCAATCGCCTAGCACAAATTGTACATATCCAAGTCGGACATCAATAATTAAGAAGGTTAGAATACCAATGAATAGTGCAATCATTAATCTTTTACGGACAGTTACATTTGAAACACGCATAGATTGAACGACCCTCCTTTTTCTATCGTTCATTTATATGCTTGTACTTTTTCTCTTAGAACGGTCGCTAAGAGGAATAGACAAAAGAAAATCCCGCTTTTTATGCAGCGGGATTTTCTTTTAATCTTGCACTATTTCTCCTGTATTTTCCTCTGTTTGAGTTTGGTCATCGGCTTGTTGATTATTTTCTGCATTCCATTGTTCTTCAGGAGTTTTTAAATCTACAATTAAAAAATCTCCTTTTCGAAGATGTGTTTTCGGTTTAAGATTTTGCTGCGTTACATACCCTTGGCCCTTAGAATTTAATTTTAATCCAGCTATATTGGCTACTTTCATTACATCTCTAAGTGACCAACCCGTCATATCTGGGGCAAGTATTTCGCCATTTGTTTGGATGATTACCTTCTCACCCTCCAAAACAGTTGTCCCCGACTCTGGTAACTGTCTAACCACTTCAGTTCCTTTGCCGATCACGACGGTTTCAACACCTTTTCCTTTTAAATCTGCGACCGTTTCTGCAACCGACATTCCCTTATAATCTGTGAGTTTATTTAATTGTGCTTTTTCTAGCTTAGAAGGCTTAATATTTAGGTAATGAAGGCTGTTTTTCATTACAGGGTTAAAAATAGCCGAGACAGGAATAGCACCTTGACCTGCTTCCAATCCCTCTAATTTAGGCTGCTGAACAGCAACATATACAATTAATTCCGGATCATCCTTTGGAGCCATTCCTAAAAACGAGAACATATAGTTATTTACTCCTTGTAAATACCTGCCATTCGGGCCAGGGATATTTGCTGTTCCCGTCTTCCCCGCAACGCTATAACCATCAATTTTATAGCGTCCGCCTGTACCTTTAGGTGAGGTAACAACAGTTTCAAGGTAATCTCGAACCTTTTTTGCCGTTTCATTTGTGATTGGGGTTGAGACTACTTCAGGTGCTGTTGATTTAACAACCTCTCTAGTATCATGATTAACAATTTTTTTTACAACATGAGGTTTTACCATTTTCCCGCCATTAGCAATCGCTGTTGCCGCTTGAATTTGTTGGATTGGTGTAATGGCTGTTCCCTGCCCATAAGCAGTGGTAATTTTTTCAATCGGATAGGTAAATTGTATTTTCCCTGAAGTTTCGTTCGGGAGGTCAATACCGGTAGGCCTATCAAAGCCAAACTTTGTTAAATACTCCCTAAACCTTTCAAATCCTAGTTTCTCTTTTGCAATCTTCGCAAAAGCAACGTTAGATGACCGTTGTACCCCTTCAAGATACGTGATAGGACCCCATCCAGAGTAATTATGGTCATGAATCGCCTTATCCTTTTTAGTAACTTGATAAGAACCGGATTGATAGATTTCATTTGGATTGAAAACTTTTTCCTGAACAGCTGCTGCAAGCGTAAAAATTTTCATTGTCGAACCAGGCTCGAATGACGTTTCAATCGCCTCATTATGCCAGCCATCTTCAATTCCTTCTTTCGTTTTTGGATCGAAGGACGGCCGTTGTCCCATCGCTAAAATTTCTCCCGTTTTCGGATCAGCCACAATCGCAATAATTTTTTCCGGTTTATATTCCTTTGCTGCTTTGTTCATTGCATCTTCTAAAAAGGTTTGAATTTTTTGGTCGATTGTTAAATAAACATCATTTCCATTTTGGGCAGGAGTAATTTTTTCCTTTCCATCCGGAAGGATAAAACCCCATAAATCACTTTCAAAATTAACCTTCCCATCTTTCCCTGTTAACTCATTATTTAGAATTTTCTCGATTCCCATTTTACCAACTGATGTAATACTTTTATCTTTTTGCTCAATCCTGTCTGCATAACCCACTACATGGGAAGCAAAAACTCCATTTGGATAAAATCGTTTGGAGTCTCGAATAAAAGTAATCCCAGGAAGCTTTTGGTCTTCAATCTTATTCTTCGTTTGGTTGGTAATATCTCTGCCTGCTTTACCAAATTCAACCTGAAATTTATGATTTTTTATTCCCTTGGTTAAGATGTTATAAATCTCTAGTTCATCCATCTCTAGATACTTAGCCAATTCTTTTGCCGTTTTGGCCGCATCTTTTACGTGTTGCGGTTTTTTAGGATTCGTTGTCATCTTTTTATCTAATATTGCTATCAAGGTATAGGCATTTGTATCTTCAGCGATTACCTCGCCATTCCGGTCTAAGATATCGCCCCTTAAGGCTGCCAAATTTCCTTCCCTGCTATATTTTTCTTGCGCCTTTGCAGCAAGCGGTTGTCCATCAACTTCTCCACTAATTTGAATGGAGAAATACCTAAAGATTAATACAAAAAAGAGCAAACCAAATATTCCAAATAAAATGGTTGCTCCTGCATTCATATAGGGCTGTTTCTTGTTCATTTCTAATGCACTACCTTGACGTTATTTTCATTTTTAATTAGGCCCATTTCCTTGGCCTTTTTATAAATTCGTTCGTATGCACTCAATTCGCTTACCTGAACTTGCAAATCGCTGTTTACTTTTTGTTGTTCCGTTATCTTAGATTCCATAATTTGTATATCTTTGTTAACATCGTAAATCTTTGCTTGATTTGAAATAATATGAACGGAACCAAAACATACAAATCCAGCAAAGGCTAATCCAATAATTTTTTCTCCTGGAGTGAGCCAGGATTTTTTAATAATTACTTGACTCTTATTTTGGACTTTCTGCTCTGTTTGTTGCTGCTCTAAATTCTTCCTGGCAAGATTACTCAATCTTCTTCCCCTCCAGATTATTTTCTTTTTCTACATCCAGTTTTGAATGTCTGGATTACTTCTTATAGCCTTTCTGCAATTCTTAGTTTTGCAGATCTGGCGCGATTATTTTGCTCTAATTCTTCTTCTGATGGAAGTATCGGCTTCCGTGAGATTAACTTTAATATCGGTTTATACTCATCTGGAATGATTGGTAAACCAGGAGGTAAATTAGGGGTTTCACTTGCCTTCTTAAAAGCTGCTTTACAAATCCTGTCTTCAAGTGAATGGAAGGTGATAACACTTATTCTTCCCTCAGGGTTTAACAAGTCAATTGCTTGATTCAGTGACTGTTCGAACACAGCTAATTCATCATTAACAGCAATTCTAACTGCCTGAAAAACTCGTTTAGCAGGATGTCCACCTTTTCTTCTTGCAGGGGCAGGAATAGCATCTTTAATTAGTTCAACCAATTCTGCTGTCGTTTCAATTGGTTTTACCATCCTTGCGGCTTCAATTTTTCGAGCGATCTGTTTAGAGAATTTCTCCTCACCATAGCGAAAAAAGATGCGCACCAAGTCTTCATAGGACCAATGATTAACTACATCATAGGCAGATATATCAGCTTCATTATCCATTCTCATATCGAGGGGCGCATCATGATGATAGCTAAAACCTCTTTCAGGAGTGTCCAATTGAGGCGAGGAGACTCCAAGGTCATACAGAACTCCATCAACCTTAACAATTCCACGTTTTTCAAGTTCTTCTTTCAAATATAAGAAATTGCTTTTGATAATTTCTAAACGATCTCCATATTCAGCTAACTTCTCTTTAGCATGTGCAATTGCTGTTTCATCTTGGTCAAATGCAAATAGTTTACCACTAACTCCTAGTTTGGAAAGAATAACTGAACTATGTCCAGCTCCACCCAAAGTACAATCAACATAAATTCCATCTGACTTAATATTTAACCCATCAACAGCTTCCTTTAACAACACGGTTGTATGTTCAAACATGTAGTAACCACCTTTTCCAATCGAACGATATATAACAGAAAATATATTAACATAATTTATCCATTATATATCAAAGCCAATCATATTTTCTGCAATTTCTGCAAAAGATTCTTCTGACTCAGTAAAATAGTCTTCCCAAATCTGTTTGCTCCAAATTTCAATCCGATTGGAAACACCTAAAATCACACATTCTTTTTCCAACTTTGCATATTGCAAAAGCGGTGCAGGGATATTAATTCTTCCTTGTTTATCAAGTTCACTCTCTGTTGCTCCTGAAAAGAAGAATCTAGTAAAAGCCCGGGCGTCTTTTTTTGTCAGAGGTAAGCCTTTTAATTTCTCTTCAATCAGCCCCCACTCTGATAATGGGTATCCAAACAAACATTGATCCAAACCACGTGTAATGATGAACATTTCACCAAGTTCATCACGGAATTTGGATGGCACGATTAGTCTGCCTTTATTATCAATGCTGTGATGGTATTCACCCATGAACATTCCCATGACCCCCACTTTCTATTAAAAATGTACCACATTCCCCCACTTTCCACCACCTATTTTTAAACTATTCTTCTTAAAATCCTTAAATCCTTTTTTATCCAGAAATTTATCAAAAAAAAAAA
>NZ_JBALOS010000059.1:11070-20847 GCF_036962765.1 Neobacillus drentensis | reverse complement strand
CCCGCAGGAGTCTTCGCGCCTTCCTCTCCAATCAACAGGCTGCCAAAATCTACAATAAGCTTTAACATAGCCAAAAAAAAAACTTCACAGTTGTGAAGTTTCTACATTTTCAAAACCTTATGCAACCCATCAAATTCATATCTACCTGACATTAAATCCTGAATGAAATTCAACCCATACTGGTTTAGATAATAAAATATATTCCAAACTCTTTCTTGTGGAAAGCCGTCCGGTCTTAAAGCAAGATCGACACGATCATATTTTTTGAGTAGATTATCGTGCTTTAACTTTCCTGCCTCATTAAGCTTTGATTCCATAAACCCGATTTCTTTTAGTAAGTAACTTTCGTTTTTCTTTAATAATGGTAATAAACCACGATCCAATTCAACTGTCTTACTTTCAATTAGTCGGTACTGATTGACTAGTTGCTCCTTAATACCTAAAAATAATGCTTCCACTTCTTTATCTTTAATTTCTTCGAGAAATTGATTTCTTTCTTTAACCGTTCCATCGCTTAATATATCTGCTATGTTTAAACACAATTCGTTAATGTCTGTTTCAATGGAACGATCAAGAATCGTTATGTTCAAACGAGGAACAATAGGGGGCAGCTTGATATGAAAATGCTCAAAAACTAATTTGAG
This sequence comes from Neobacillus drentensis, assembly GCF_036962765.1. GTDB lineage: Bacteria > Bacillota > Bacilli > Bacillales > Cytobacillaceae > Neobacillus > Neobacillus drentensis_C. Next base: position 20,203 of record NZ_JBALOS010000059.1, on the reverse strand, counting down.
TTCTGCCCAGTAAGAAATTTCTCCGGGCCCAGCTATGAAAGCAACAGTTGGAAAGAGCCATTCTTGCATGAGCGGCCTTGTCACCACATTATTGCTTAAAACTACTGGATTCTCTTCGGCGCACTCCACTAATTGCTCTCTCGAAAATGCTAAAGCCCCATTTTTCCCCACAAAACAATCATTTCCACGATCAAATTCAAGTAAAATCCGGTCATTCATTTTTTGGTCATAGTAGAATAGGTTCGCATTCTGTTCATTTGCATCAATCGTAATCGGGAACCCGTTTTCTCCAATTTGCTTTTGTTGTTCCAATAATTTGGATGTTATCGCTTCATGGTGAAGGATTTGCTGTTTAAAAAATTCCTTTTGCAGCATGCGAAACTCTTTGTTACCAGAGTCAACGATTAATAACCCATAATCCTTGAACAATTCCATAATTATATTGGCAAAAAAATCGACAAAGGTGGTGGATTTTAAGATTTGTTCTTCAGCAAATTCTAACAATGTATTCGTGTGTTCTGTCTCACCGAAGTTCTCAATTAAATTTTGTACCCACGAATTACAGACTTCTTTGTTTATCTGAATATCAGAGACCATTTTCTTATGAAGGACTCTTTCAGGGTATGTCCATTTATCAACCTTTTGATTCACTGGTACAAACACATGATTAACTTCTTGGAAATCATGGTCTTCTCCAGCAATCCAAAATACAGGAACCACTGGTACTTTGAGCTGTGCCTCTTTTTGCTCAGCTAATTTAATTATTGAAATCACTTTATGTATTGAATAAAGCGGTCCTGTAAGAACACCTGCCTGTTGACCCCCAATAACGACAAGACTATTATCTAATTTTAGTTTATCGATTGATTCTTTAACAGCTTCAGACGATGGAAACCGCTTCATAAAGCTCTCAATATGTTCAGCAACCTCTAAGCGAGGAAAAGATCGGTTACTAAGTTCAGCAACTCGTTTGGCATCATCGGTTCTTTCATTAAACCGGTAATGAAAAAAAGGCTGGATTTCAGGAGATTGTTCCAAATAATTCGAAGCAAACCGATTGGTTGCTGGTAAAGAGAGATTTAAAATCTCCATTCATTGTACTTCCTTTCTGATCACCCAAATTCATTCTGTTAAGAGTATACCACTACCAACCACATTTGAAAAAAACTTTGGCTTATCTTTCAGTTGGAAAAGGTAAAAATCAAGGCACGATGAATTAAACCATAAAGGGTAAGGGCGAGGTAAGCAAGGAGAAATAGGATAAAATTAAAACGCCAAAAACCCTTCATCACTTTTTTTAAGATAATTTCTTCTTTTACTTTCCAATGAACAAACACAAAAACCATAGCAATTAAAATCATAATTAATATGATTAACCAAAAAAATGATCTTTCCCATATCGTTACAATTAAAAAATGAACGGAAATAATGAATAAAATCGTTGTGGAATCTAGTGCCAAGTGAACAGACTTTCGCGTGTTTCTTGTAAACATTTTCATAACAAAGAACACAATAATAAATCCTAAAAAAGGTAATGCAAAGAAAATTGAGATAATAGAGGATAGAAAAGTAATCAAGCATATTCCCCCTTTATCATTTCTTTCCCTTTTATTAAATAATATAAGTTCTCTACTTGAGGTGCTTTCCTATTCTTTTTATCAGCTTCATCTAAAATAAACCCCAAGATTGCATCCACTTCTGTCATTCTGTCTGCTTCAATATCTTTAAGCATAGAGGAACGGTTTGCGGAAGTATTTTTACAAATAGTAATAATTTGCCGAAACTGTTCTTCTGTATTATCTAAGTTTAAGATAAAAGAAATCTCTGCATATAAATTTTTTAGTACCTTAAAATAGTATTGATTTTTTATCAACTCGCCATTTTCCACCTTGAGGATAGCCGTTAATGGATTGATGACAGCATTGACCACCAATTTACTTAGGAGCGTGTTATAATAATCCTCCTTAAACACAAGTGGAAATTCCAGTGGTGCAGAGGAAATCAATTCAAACAATAGAGTTGGATCTCCTTTAAAAACAGCAACTTTTGTCACGGCTTCGCCATTATGGGTAACAGTATATCGATTTTCTTTCAGCGCACCATGCTCCACTGAACCAACAAAAATATTCGTTAACGGGATGCAATCAAGCTGTTTTAAATGCCCCATCCCATTTTGTAAAAATAACAGATTGCCCGGAACAGTGGGCAACTCTTTAATTTTCTCCATAATTGTTTGAAGTTGATATTGCTTCACGGCAATGATGGTAAGATCTTCATGTCCCTTCCACGCATTCATAGGTAAGGCCTTTATTATGGATTTCGTTTGTTCCCCTTGTTTTTTCAGCACGATTCCATAGTTATTAATTTCTTCAGTTTGTTCATGTGTTCTTGTATAAATCGTCACTTCGAATACTCTACTAAGGTAAGCAGCGAATAACAGGCCAATTGACCCAGCACCAATAATTCCAACCTTCATGATAATCCCTCATTTTAGTCGTCTTTACCCATATTTTATCAGATGCTGTCGATAGTTTGTTACTAAGATTTAGAAAAAAATTGAGCCCTATTCGATTAAGACCGAATAGGGCAAAAAATCAGACTGGGTAAACCGGGTGCTTACGAATGCTGAAATTTAATTCCTTCGTTTCGTAGAAAGCAAAACGTTGAATAAGGACATGTCGTAATTCAGATGGTGCGACTATTTCATCGACTATAAGTTCTGAAGCAAGTTTATAGATGTCAATATGTTCTTTGTATTCTTTGTGCTTCTCTTGAACAAAAGCTATTTTTTCTTTCGAGTCTTCAATTTGATTAATTTTGTTTGAATAAACAGCATTTACTGCTGCTTCTGGACCCATTACCGCAATTTGTGCTGTAGGCAACGCGATGCAGCAATCCGGCTCAAAAGCTGGACCAGCCATGGCATAAAGACCAGCACCATATGCTTTTCTCACAATGACTGAGATTTTCGGGACTGTGGCTGAACTCATTGCAGCAATTAACTTTGCCCCATGCCGGATGATACCAGCTCGTTCAACCTTTGTTCCAATCATGAAACCCGGTACATCTGCCAAAAATAAAAGCGGAATATGGAAGGCATCGCAGAGTTGAATGAATTTTGCCGCTTTATCGGCAGAATCAACAAATAAAACACCGCCTTTTACTTTAGGCTGATTGGCAATAATGCCAATCGGTCTACCATCGATTCTAGCTAGCCCCGTTATCAATTCTGGTGCAAACAATTTTTTGATTTCATAAAAACTAGCATTGTCCACCAGACTATCAATACATTCATACATATCAAACGGTGCGTTTTGGTTTTCGGGAATAATGGCTTCTAGTTCACGGCCTTGTTTGGATGCCACACCCGCAGTCATCTTTGGCTTTTCTTTAAAACTAGCAGGAAAATAACTGACATATTTTTTTGCTGATTCTATGGCTTCCTCTTCACTATGGGCGAGAACATCCCCGCAGCCGCTGACAGAACAATGCATTCGTGCACCGCCCATTTCCTCAAGTGTTACCTTTTCGCCTATAACTTTTTCAGCCATACGAGGTGACCCCAAATACATAGAAGCATTTTGATCAACCATAATGACGATATCACAAAAAGCAGGAATATAAGCTCCACCAGCTGCAGAAGGACCAAACAATATACAAACCTGGGGGATCATCCCAGACAGTTTCACTTGATTATAAAAAATTCTTCCTGCGCCACGACGATTGGGAAACATCTCTAATTGGTCAGTTATTCTTGCCCCTGCAGAATCGACAAGATAGAAAAGCGGAACCTTTAATTTTTCCGCAACTTCTTGAATGCGGATTATCTTTTCAACCGTTCTTGCTCCCCATGAACCCGCCTTGATGGTCGAATCATTCGCCATGACACAAACCGTTTGCCCGTTAATTTTACCAATCGCTGTTACAACACCATCTGCAGGAAGATCACCAGCCTTAAAATTGGCAAATTTACCATCTTCCTCATATTTTCCATCATCAAACAACAAGGCAAGGCGCTCACGAACAAACAACTTTTTTTGCTCTTTAGCCTTTTCGTGATATTTTGGATGTCCACCAGCTTCAATTATTTTACGATTCTCATTTAATTGCTCATTCAATGGATTGGTTACTGACATCATTCTCACCCCTTTTAAAAACTTCTATTCTAATACAATTAATACGTCGCCTTCATTTACAAAATCACCAATGTTAACTTTTACATCCAATACCAAACCCACTGTATCGCTTTCGATTGGAATTTCCATTTTCATTGATTCAAGCATTACTACTTCCTGACCTGGATGAACTTGATTACCATTTGCTACAAAAATATTTAAAACTGTTCCCGCCATGCTTGCTGTTATTTCTTTCATTCTGCCATTCTCCCCTTAATTCACTAATTTTTTTGTTAAGGCTCTTTTCGTAAACTTTGTTGCTTTTGGAGCTTAATAAAGGTTATTTACTAAGTTTCTAGGCAATTTTCGCAAATGTTCTTACGAAAAGATGCCACGAAGCGTCAAGTTATACGGGTTGATGAACTTACGAAAAAAAAACAATTTATGCGAAAAAAGCCTTTGTTAAAAAGCCTGTGTTGTACGCCCCGTTTTGAAAGTCATTACTTGCCAATATGTTTAGAAAGAGTGGAACATTTGTTTTAATTCCTTCAATTTTGACATCATTGAAGAAGCGAACAGCCTCTTTCAATGCATGTTCACGAGTTTCATGATGAATAATGATTTTGGCAATCATTGGATCATAGAACGGCGTAACTGTCCCGCCTTCTTCATAACCTGAATCAATCCTAACCCCCGCTTGGTCATTCCACTTAAGAGTACTGATTTTACCTGGTGACGGTAAAAATCGGACAGAGTCTTCAGCATACACCCTAAATTCAATCGCGTGACCCGACGAAGTGATATCATCCTGGAGCAAAGGTAAACGTCCCCCTCGAGCAATGAGGATTTGCCACTTAACAAGATCAAGACCAGTTATCATTTCGGTCACAGGATGTTCAACCTGAAGACGTGTATTCATTTCTAAAAAGTAGAAATTTTCGTTCTCATCTACAATAAATTCAATGGTCCCAGCATTTGAATAATTAACAGCACGTGCTGCCTTTACGGCTGTTTGAAGCATTTTCTGACGAGCTTTATCAGATAATATAGGTGATGGAGATTCCTCAATTACCTTTTGATGTCTTCTTTGAATCGAACAATTTCTTTCGAACAGGTGGATGATATTTCCATGATTGTCTCCAAACACTTGGACTTCAATGTGTCTAGCATCTTTGATATATTTCTCGATAAAGACTTCGTCTGAACCAAAATAGGCCAATGCTCTCGCTTTTGTCTGGGCGAAAGACTTAACGAGCGCTTGCTCATTTTCACAATATACCATTCCAATTCCGCCGCCGCCGCCGCTCGCCTTAAGCATGACAGGGTAGCCGATTGATTGTGCAAGTACGCATGCTTCCTCACTGCTGGTTAATCCACAGCCACTTCCGGGAACTACGGGTACACCAGCTTGCTCCATCGTTTGACGAGATACCACTTTGTCACCCATTAATTCAATAGTTGAAGGTCTAGGTCCGATAAAAATAATTCCTTCCTCGATGGCTCGTTTAGCAAAACCAGCATTTTCAGATAAAAAGCCATAACCAGGGTGAATGGCATCTACTTTCTCACGTTTCGCTATCTCTAAAATTTTATCAACTTGCAAATATGATTTGTTAACGGGAGGTTCCCCTACACAGAAAGCCATCGTTGCCGCTTTTACAAAGGGCATTTCCCTATCAGCTTCAGAATAAATAGCAATTGTTCCAATCCCCATCTCCTGACAGGTTCGAATAATCCGAAGGGCTATTTCTCCACGATTGGCAATTAAAATTTTTTGCACTTTTTATTCCCCCTTCGTACCCCTTTTATTCCACCATTTATATGGTTCTACATCATTCTCCTAATTTCCTGCCTTTAATGAAAACGCTTCCTCAACTTATTTGAAGAATTTTTTAAGTTTTTGTTATATAATGAGAATGATTCATTTGAATAATGCAAAAATTATTTCATTTCATGTTATTCAAGTGCAAATGAATATATACAAGATTATCAGTTACCATTTTAGGAGGTCGACTATGTCAGCAAAAGTGGAAAGACTTAAAGTAAATTTTAAAACACTAGAAGAATTTAAAAAATTTAAAGAATATGGGATTCAAGAACTATCCATGATTGAGGATCTTGAAGCAAATATGGTTGATAACGATAGCGACTCACCATTTTACGGAATTTATTTTGGGGACAAATTAGTAGCACGAATGAGTTTATATCAAATTGACGCAAAATTTGACCGCTATTTCTATCCACCACAAAACTACTTAGAGTTATGGAAACTTGAGGTATTACCTGGTTACCAAGGTAAGGAGTTTGGTAAGGCACTTGTAGAATTTGCGAAAAACTTTGGTCTGCCGATTAAGACGAATCCAAGAGTACAGTCAAGTGGTTTTTGGGAAAAGATGGGCTTTGCTAAAGTAGAATACGAAATGGAGCGAGACCGTGGTGAAAATCCACTAGTTTGGTATCCTTCAGGCGTTGAGGCACAACAGCATTAATGGAATGCAAAAAAGCGGACATTTTGGTCCGCTTTTTCTATTTTTCTACTCTTTCAAGGTTACCATTTTTGTCCATTTGGAACTTCACTTTTTGCTGGCGGTCCTCGTCCTGAAGGACAACCATTTTCCGAGCTCTTTCCATAATTTCAATTAATGAACGATAATCCTCTTCGATTGCTTTTAAATTTTTTGATAATCTTTCATTTTCTGCAGCCAAATAGTACGTCTTCTTTTCCAACTCTTTAATTTTTTCATTAGACTTTTTACGTTCTGCTTCAATATTGGATGAGACTAGCGCTTTTTGTTGAAGTCCTTCCAAAAAATGAATGACCGTCGAAAATGTAATGGTGCTTCCTTGCTCATTTACCGGAGGGGTTGGAACCACTTCTACATTAACAGGTTCTTCAATTGTTTCTACTTCATTCGAGACTGGCTGTTTTTTCAACTCTTTACGCTGTTTTTTTGCAAGCTCGATCCCTGTTTTATACTGTTTTCTTACAAATGAATTCCAACGAAAGCCACAGGCTGCTGAAGTACGTGAGAGTTGCTTCCCTACTTCCTCGAATGCTTGCAGTTGTGTCCCGCCTTCCCGGATGTGTCGTAACACAACCTCAGCAAGCAACAAGTCTTCATCTTGGGACCATGCATCTTGTCGAGTTGGTGACATTAGTCATCCCTCCTAGTGTTTTTATAATACATATGCATCTACTAGAAAAGATAGACTTAATCAAGCGCGGTGATTTCATCTTTATTCTTGTTTTTTACGTATAAAAGCATTTACATAGTCATGATGTTTATCACTTTCCCAAAGTATGGAGCAATTTCTTACTTCTTCTTCTATTCTTTCACGCAGTTTTGTTTCTTCCCACTTTCTAACCCAAATCCTTTTATAGGATTTTAACACACTAAGATCGGCTGTCAGCATCGAACCAAAGTATGATTCACAAGCCTGAAGAGAGTCACCCTTATATAAAGAGTTAATAAACCCAATTTCTTTTAAATATGATACTGTTTGCAGGTCAGCTTCCATTAACAGCTTCATCGCTCTTGCGTCTGAGAGCTTTTCTGCTAAAATTGAACCCCCGCCCCAGCCTGTTGTTATTGCTTGTTTCCCTTGAACAAACCCTGCTTTAATCCCATCACGTGCTAGGCGATAATCACATGCCGCAGCAAGCTCACAACCGCCGCCTATTACTGTTCCATTTATTAAAGCAATTGTCGGAATAGGCAGGGTAAGAAGGGAATAAAGGATATTTGCCATTTTAGAGAGCATTCCGTACGCTTCTTCCTTTGTGCGAAGATGGTGAAAAACAGATAAATCTCCTCCTGAACAAAATGCTCGATCGTCTTCTCCGGTAATGACAAGTGCCTTAATATCAGGTTGAGAAGATCTTTGTATCGCTTTAACTAATCCTTCCATGACGTCAAAGTTAATAGCATTTCTTTTTTCACTTCTAGTAATCGTAAATAATAAATAACCCATTTCCCGTTTTTCGATGGAGTATGACAACCTTTGACACGTCCTTTCTTTGATAACAATTTCATTTGCGCTGTTATAAGTATGTATAATTTCTAGGCTCTGTCAAACTAGTAAGTTGATTTCCGCTCCAGGTGCGTGCGGTTCGCGGGCGGCCCGGGGAGCCTCCTCGTCGTCTCCCCTGACCCATCTTCCCGCAGGAGTCTCGCACCTTCTGCTCCAATCAACTTAGAGTCAAAATCAGCTAATTTCAAAAAAACGACAAAAGCACAAGGGATATTGACCCTTGTGCTTTCTATCTTATCGAAAATTAGTCGTTTACTACGTCTTTTCCTTTGTATGTTCCGCAAGCTTTACATACGCGGTGTGAAAGTTTCATTTCACCACAGTTTGGGCAGCTTACCATACCAGGTACGTTTAATTTAAAATGAGTACGACGTTTTCTTTTTGCAGTTTTAGAAGTCCTTCTAAAAGGTACAGCCATTCTTCCCACCTCCTTAAAGAGTATTAAGAAAGTAATGAAGGCCAGGAATGCTGGGTCTTCACTTTGCTTCTTAGATTTGTCGATTATGATTCGGAAGAAGAATTGTTTTCATCAAAAAACTTTGCGAGACCTGCAAGTCTCGGATCAATTTTTTTAGATTGATCTTCTTCATGAACAACTTCCCAATCCTTGCCAGACTGTGGAGCAGCATCTTCACGATTAACATCTTCACAAAAAACTTGCATTGGTATCTCAAGTAAAAGAATTTCTCGAAGGATTGGTATGACATCAACCACTTCACCTTTCACTTGATATGCTTCCTCTTCAGTTTCATAAACAGAACCTTGTAAGAGGAACGTTTCAGTTGTTTCAACATTAATTGGAAGTTTCACATCCACTAAAGTACGAGAACATGGAAGTATTAAGTAACCTTCAATTTTTAAATGGAATGTTACTTTCGTTGAATCGATATCCCCCCGACCAGTAATATGCATCGGAGAAACTTCTCGAATGGTGGGATCATCTTGTTTGATCTCATCCATACGAACTATCTCATCAATCATAAATT
>NZ_JBALOS010000059.1:10800-10973 GCF_036962765.1 Neobacillus drentensis | reverse complement strand
GATTTAAAAAGGCAAAACGATCTTATCTGTTTCTATACTAGTTTAACCAGATAAGCTTTTTGCAAACACCTTTAATATATTACCATATTATTTGATTGGTTTCCTTAGAATTTTGCTATAATGAATAGAAAAGCTTTTTTTTAGGCTATGGCATTGTTAAACTTGGTTGTTGA
>NZ_JBALOS010000059.1:0-10786 GCF_036962765.1 Neobacillus drentensis | reverse complement strand
CGGGCGGTCCGGGGAGCCTAGATTATAAGGAGAGAAGAAATGAAAGCTGTTGGATTAATTGTGGAATATAACCCTTTTCATAATGGACATGCCTACCATTTACAGGCATCAAAGGATGCAGCAGAGGCCGATGTTGTTATCGCAGTTATGAGCGGTAACTTTTTACAACGCGGAGAACCTGCACTTGTATCCAAATGGCAGCGGACGAAAATGGCATTGCTAAATGGCGTAGATATTGTTTTTGAACTTCCTTATGCCTACGCCACTCAAAAAGCGGAAACCTTTGCCTATGGCGCCGTGTCGATTTTGGATGCAGCAGGCATTAATTGCCTCTGTTTTGGGAGCGAGAGCGGAGACATAACGTCTTTCCTTCAAACAATCGATTACTTGGAAGGGAAGCAACGGCAATTAAATGAAAACATTAAACAATACATAGACACAGGGGTCAGTTATCCAAAAGCCGTATCTCTTGCATTTGGGCATTTACCAGATTCGGAAAAGTTTTTGGATTTAGCTAAGCCGAATAATATACTTGGACTCGAATACATAAAAGCAATACAACATCAAAAGTCCACTATCATTCCAATGACGATTGCTCGAAAAAATGCGAACTATCATGATGAAGATTTTTCCTCTGCTACGATTGCAAGTGCAACAAGTATCCGGAAAGCTATCTTTACTCACAGCAATGGAAAATCCGCTATTGACCAGTATGTACCCGAGCCTACGAAACAGTTGCTTAAAGAGTATCTAGAATCATATCAAGTATTTCACCAATGGGAAAATTATTGGAGTTATCTTCAATTTCGGTTACTGCACGCTAGGCCGGAAGAACTGAGGGAAATTTATGAAATGGAAGAGGGTCTTGAAAACAGACTCCTTTCTGCAGCTAGAGAGGCTAATAGTTTTCATGATTTTATGCAGCAAATTAAAACGAAACGGTATACTTGGACTAGGCTGCAAAGGCTATGTGTTCATATTTTAACAAACACAAAAAAAGCGGAAATGGCATTTATCTCAGAAAAAGCCTCTTACTTAAGACTTTTGGGCATGACCACAAGGGGAAGAGAATACTTAAATAAAACAAAATCTCACCTCAGTCTCCCGCTAATATCAAAACTTTCTTCTTTTACCGAAAATGAGATTGACCTTGACATCCGGGCTTCACGGATTTATTCGCTTGGTATCCCTAGTCGTTTAAAAAACAAACTGATCCGTCAGGAATATGAGCAGCCGCCTATTTATATTCGATAAATAAAAAGGCTGTTTTAAAGNNGCCCGCGGAAAGCGAAGCGTCCTGGAGCGCAAATCAACATGCAAGTTTAACACAGCCAATAAAAAAGATGATGCATGCGCACCATCTTTTTTATTTTTTCTTTAACTTTTCTAAATAACTAACAGCTTCGTCAAATGTATCGATTGGGACAATCTTCATTTTGGTGTTTATTTCACGGGCGGTCTTTACTGCATCCCGGTAGTTGGAATTCTTGATCCCTTTTTCATTAGGAGCTAAAAAGATTTCCGCACCTGCCTTGTCTGCTGCCACTATTTTTTGTTCAATTCCACCAATTGGTCCAACTGTACCATCCACATCAATTGTTCCTGTTCCAGCAATCTGATAGCCCTTTGTCAAATCGCCTTCTGTCAACTGGTTATAGATTTCTAAAGAAAACATGAACCCTGCAGACGGCCCGCCAATTTCATCAGTCCTTACCTTAACTTTAGGATCCACTATTATTTCTTTATCATCAACAAGAGAAATCCCAATTCCAACCTTTTGCGGATCTTCTTTAAATGGCTGCAGTTTTAATGTCACAGTCTTTTTACTTTTGTTTCGTAAATATGATAGTGTTACCTTTTCACCGGCATGTTTCTTACTAACGTATTCAATGAATTTTTCCGAGGAAGGCAATTGTTTCCCATCTACTTTAACAATACGGTCACCCGTGAAAAGTGCCCCGTCAGCAGGCATATTAGGAATTACCTGAACCACATAAATCCCTTTATATTTGTATTTAACCGGTAACCCCGCCTTTCGGTAAGCAACTTCGATCGCATTTAATTTTGACCCTGCCATAAGGTGGAGTTGTCTGGCATTATACTCTTCCTCTGTTTCTGTTTTATTTAAAATCATATCAAGTGGATAAAGCTCTTCATATTTTCTTATCTTTGCTTCTAAAAAGGAGTAAATATTCGCTCTGCCCATTCTAACCGTTGTCAGCATAAAATTTCCTTCGTCCATATCACCACCATCGACAGTGATGATTGGTCCAAGTTCTTTTGCCATTCCTGGTTTCGAAACATAATAAGGCAATGAATAAAACATTCCCCCAATTAAAATAATGGCCAATATGAGAGTTGAAGCTATATATATTTTTTTGCGCATGCAATGTTTACCCCTTCCACTGTTCAATTACCGTTTTAATTTGTGTAAGATGTTTTATCGCTTCTTCCTCACCTAGGTTAATAATCTCCACTATATTTGTAAAGGCTCGTGAACTATAAAGTTCGACTGGAGGGCGAATCATCACACTAGCAGCAATTTCCCTATTGTTAATTATTTCGGCTTGCATTATGTCTATGCTCTGCATGATGACATCATAAATAGAGGTAATTTCAGCATTTCGCTTGACCCTGGAAACATCTACTGCGATAACGATATCCGCGCCCATCTCTTTAGCGACAGAAACAGGAACGCGATCTGATACACCACCATCCACAAGGATTCTTCCATTGTATTTTTCCGGCACAAAAATACCTGGAATGGAGATGCTTGCTCGAACAGCATCTGCGACAGGGCCCGTTTTAAAAACCACCTTTTCCCCCGTCAATAAATCAGTTGCAACGATCCCGATTGGAATGGATAAATCTTCAATATTTTTCCCGTGGGTAAAGACCTTAATGAATTCTTTTACTTTCTTACCAGAGATAAAGCCCATTTTCGGAACCGTAAAGTCCAAAAAGTATTTCCTCTTAAACGCTGTAGATAATTTATATAACCGGTCCATATCAATTCCTGCACCGTAAAAACTTGCTACTAGTGCTCCCATGCTGCTGCCTGCAATCAGATGAATCGGAATTCCAGCGTCCTTTAATGCCTTAATAACACCTAAATGAGCAAACCCGCGTGCACCTCCCGAGCCAAGCGCTAAGCCTATTTTAGGGTGCTCCATAACTGTAGACCTCCTAAAAATACCAAATAGAATTATTTGATTTCCTCAATAGACGGACTTAACGAAGACCCTCCCCTACAAAAGTGAAATCTCGTTCAATCTTATGGTCTAAATAAACGTTCTATGAGTATATTTGTGTTATATGAGGACAAGTCAGGATAGAATATTTCTTTATTTTAACATTCAATTAATTGCTTGCACAGTTCAACGATCCCCTTGGGAGGAGGTCCCTTCATTGTTTCGGTCCAAATTAAAAACGATTTTTTTATCGATATCCGTCACCATTTTAGCTGGCTCTCTATTATTTTATCCGCAGGAGTCATTAGATGCTTCGATTCGCGGCCTAAATATGTGGTGGGAAATTGTTTTTCCATCCTTGTTACCTTTTTTTATTGTTTCTGAAATGTTAATTGGTTTTGGAGTTGTTAAATTTATTGGTGTACTATTGGAACCTCTAATGAGACCATTATTTAAGGTGCCAGGTGTTGGCGGTTTTGTTTGGGCGATGGGTATGGCTTCTGGGTTCCCAGCTGGAGCAAAATTTACGGCAAGATTAAGAGAAGAAGGCCAGTTAACACAAATTGAAGCGGAGAGACTTGTTTCATTTACAAATTCCTCTAATCCTTTATTTATCTTTGGGGCGGTTTCGGTCGGGTTTTTCTATAATCCTCATTTAGGGGTTACCCTCGCATTATCCCACTATTTAGGTAATATTTGTGTTGGATTAATTATGCGCTTTTATGGAAAGGATTCCCCTGATGAAATCACGCCGAAAAGTAAAAAGTTCAAAATCCGTTCTGCTTTATCAGCCTTGCATCAAACAAGATTAAAAGACAATCGACCGATTGGAAAACTATTAGGGGATGCAGTCAACTCATCCATTCAAACCTTATTAATGGTTGGTGGTTTTATTATTTTATTCTCGGTAATAAACAAAATACTTTATCATTTACATATCACTGCAACATTGGCTAAATCAGTTGAGGTCCTGTTATCATCGTTGTCATTCCCAGAAATGTTAAGTATTCCGTTTATTTCAGGTTTATTTGAAATTACTTCAGGTAGTCAATTAACCAGTCAAGTGCTAGATGCCACTCTATTACAAAAAGCGATGATAACCAGCTTTATTTTAGCCTTTAGTGGTTTTAGCGTCCAAGCCCAGGTTGCAAGTATCCTTGCACAAACAGATATTAGATTTCAGCCCTTTTTCATCGCTAGAATCATTCACGGTATTTTTGCAAGCATATTCGCATTGATCTTATGGAAGCCCGTTTATTTGCGTTTTAAAGGAAATGAACAGCCTTCAAATGCCTTGCCTGTTGGTTTTTTCGATGATGGATCATGGGTAGACCACATTTACCATAAAGTGATTGTTGTAGGGCCGATTATCACCATTATCTCACTGTTCGTATATGTGCTGATCTTATATTCCCGCCTAAAAAAACAATAAAAAAGAGCTTCGCACTATGAACTTCATCCCAATTGTTTGACACAATGAAAAATTGGATGGGCAGTTCACTTGCTAGCTCTTTTTTATTTATGACTTGAACTTCTTTTTTAATTCTTTTTCAACGATTGGCGGTACAAGTGTCGAAATATCCCCATTATACTTTGCCACTTCTTTTACAATACTTGAGCTTAAAAACGAAAATTGATTGTTGGTCATGATAAAAAAGGTTTCGATATCCTCATTAAGTACTCTATTCATCGATGTGATTTGCATTTCGTACTCAAAGTCAGAAACCGCCCGCAATCCACGGATGATGGCATTAGCATTAACAGCCTTTGCATAATCAACAAGTAAGCCAGAATGAACATCTACTTTAACATTAGGAAGATCTTTTGTTACAGCCTTGATTAGATTCATTCGCTCTTCAACTGTGAATAAAGGGTTTTTAGATGAATTGTTTAAAACGCTCACATAAACAGTATCAAATACTTTGGCACCTCTTCTAATAATATCTAAATGACCATATGTAATTGGGTCAAAGCTTCCTGGACAAACGGCGATTTTTGTCAAATTGATTCCCCCTTACTCAATATCTGTTCGTTTATAAATCGTTACTGCAATAATCCCATACTTCTCGTGTTTTATTTGGCTAAATCTTCCTACTGATTTCGGTAATTCAACATCAAAGCTATGTTCACAGACAATGATGCCATCTGTTTTTACTATATTCTGCTTATCCATTTTTTCCATTAAATTGACTAGTTGTTGTTTTTTGTATGGCGGGTCTAAAAATATATAATCGAAGCAGATTTCTCTATTAATGAGAGCCTTTAATGCCCGATCGGCATCATTGCGATAAACCTCAGCTTGATCCTCAAATTTACAAGCTTTAATATTTTCATGGATCACCTGAATCGCCTTTGATTCACGATCAATAAAAATCACTTTTTCCAATCCTCTGCTTAACGCCTCCAAACCTAATCCACCACTACCAGCAAATAGGTCTAACCCAATCCCGCCATCAAAATAAGGTCCAATCATATTAAATAAAGCTTCTTTGACCTTATCGGTTGTCGGTCGAGTTGTATTTCCTGGAACTGCTTTCAGCGGTCTTCCTTTACAAATGCCTGAAACCACTCTCACTTACTTATCACCACATTTTTTTGAGAAATAATTGCTTAATACATCCTACCATAATTTATAAAAAGTAGACAATTCTGTTGATGATATCTCTTCATTTAATAGTTGAGTACCAAACAGAGTGGTTTATCACGAAATTTTATGATAAAGCACGTATAAGCTTTTGGGTTGTGGAAATAATGTAATTAACAACATCAATTCGAGGATGTTGTTGCCAACCGCGGAGAAGACTTACGTTTCCCCATAAGTTCTTCCTCCGGTTTCTCCTCTCCCTTTGCCTTCTATCCTTTTTGAGGATTTGGAAGGACCCTGCAGAATGTTCTGCAGGTTTTTTTTTTAGTTTTTATTCAAAAAATCAAAAATTAGTGATAAAGTATTGATGAATTGACTCATTGTTAAAAGGAGCGTTTTCATTGATCCAACGTTTTATTGAATTAGGTGAAGGATATTCAGATTTATATGAATTACTAGAACTTACAAATGCTAATCAACACCGTCTTCAACACATGCTTGCTCTCCATACAAAAATTGAGCAAAAGGAACTTACCTCCCTAGTTGTTGTCCTTAAACCGACTGACCCTGGAAAGTTTCAACCTCTTTATATTTGCCGGGAGGGTATTCCAAATCCAAATTTTACTCCAAATAAAAGGTATGATCTTTTTGCTCAAACCGCTTCGAAATATGATAAACAAATTTGTGAATTAACGGTAAAGCCCTCCTCCATCTTTTATGAAAAGGAACTATATTACCAATATCTAATTGGTATTCTCAGGCTTAATCATTATTTACTGCCACTTCAATAGCAAAAGGTGAGGGACCTGAATCCCCTCACCTTTTTAAATACCCATCTTATAATCGTATTCTTTTGCTTTATCGGGAGCTGAATTTTCATACTCCATTCTTAAGAATGGTTTATATGAAGGCTCTACTTTTTTTACAAACGAAAAAGAATTCAACTTTTCCATTATTTCATCTACTTCTTCTTGATTACAATACAGTACAACATATTTCAGCTTTTTTGAAACATAATGTACATTTCCGAAGCGCCTAAGCATTTTAGCTTGTTTTAGAGAGTAAAGCCACACAACCAATCCTTGTCTTTGAACAAACATACTTTTTTCCCCTTCAACAGAACCATCATTTTAAATAAGTCTAGCATATTAAAACGATTCATTTCAATTCAAACTTTACTTCTTTCTAATATTATATGGTTGTAACAAGATAAATTACTGCACTCTAAAGAAAAAATCAGCTTTCATAAGCTGATTTTCCTCACCCGCAACTACAGCTGCCGCCACCGCCACAACCACTGCTATGGCTAGATTTTGTTTCAAAGAACTGGTTGCCGGTTGGTACCTTTATATGTTCTGAGACAGCACCGCCTACGATAATGCTGATCGCATCTAGAAGGTGTTGCAAATCATTTTCGGCCAATTTAAACTCCGCTACAAGGGGATCTAAATCCATTTCTCTCTTATTTTCACGGATTTGTGTCATGACCTTTTTATAATCAGGATGGTATTTACCAAACCGTTGTACCTCATCATATAGTTCCTTTAGACTAACAAAACGCTTTATTTTACGCTGTGACTCTTTGTTATTTTGCAATTTATATAAACAAATCTGATATTGTTCTGCTATATCTGATTCTAAAACCATCTTAGCTAGCTGTTCCGCCTGTTCCAATAATTCAACTCTTTCTAATGTAGCAAGCACGTTTTCGCCCACCTCCACTGATATTTTAACATGAAAGTGTTAGTAATGCGAAATATACAATTTATCTAGTAATTTTTACCATAAATTCTTTCTCCATTCCATACGATGCATTATTTAAATCGACAACTTCCAGCTTAACACTATGACTTCCCGGCGATAACCCTTTAATCATAAATGCCGCTGCATTAACTTCAGATTTTTTCTTGCCATCAATCCAAATAACAATCTTACCGAATCTTTTCTTGGAATGGTCAGTTTCACGAAAACTGATACCTGTAACGATACAATTAATGAATACTGTCTCTCCTTTTATTTGGTGCTGGACGAATAGTGAAGGTATTTCCTCTTTTGGCGAGACATTATTAAATCCGAAAAGAATACCAGTTATTAAGACCATAAGGATAACCCTTGGAAAATGCTTTTTCAATTTGGTTCACTCCTTCTTTTGCTTGTATTGTTCGCCTCCATTTCATTTTTTAGTCTTAAACCTTAATTACATACAAAAAAAGCCTCAAAGAGAATAATTTGGGGCTTTGTTAATTTTGATTTTTCATCGCTTGAAACATATGATACATCATAGAAGCCATTTGGACACTATTTGAAAATTTGTTAACTTGATCTGGAATGGTCTTTTTATGATAATGCAACGATTGAATTTCAAGTGCCTGCAAATCATAAGGATTTCTTGATACCTTCCTGTACCAGATTGGTTGTTCGCGGATAAACTGTTTTAAGTCCTTCTGACTTTCTATATATTCAAGTACATCTTTTCTCATAAATTAAAGTTCCTTTCCATCAGTCTTTTCTAAACATAAAGGGATGCTTAGGTCCTTCTTGCGGTTTTACTGTACCCCCAGCTGGATTGTTTCCTTGAAATTGTGAAATAACACCTTGGATCGCACCTAGGGCCTGGCTTAGGTTGTTAATATGGTTTTGCATTTGATTTGGATCCATTTTCTTAACCATTCCCATAATACTAGAAATCCAATCGCCTTTCGATTCTACATTTTCTTCATCGGCAGTTTCATTATTAGTTCCAATCGTTTCCCAGCGGGTATCCTCTTCCCCTAATAAATACCACTCTTCGTATAACTCCTGCCAGGTCGCCTTCCCTGTCCGTACTTCCTGGATAAGTTTTGGATTGTTTTTAACAAAGTCTTTAAATTGTATGACGGTAGGGTGTAATTTTTTTTGTGTCATTTTTCTCACCTCAGCCCATATTACTGCCAATAATACAATATGTAATAACATTCAAAATGTGAAAGAACTCAGAAAGATGTATATATTTAATATTTTTCCTGTTAATGATAAGATGTCAAAAGAATAAGAAATGAAAGAGGTATATAAAATGAAAGATGAAATACGTCAATTATTAGAAACATGTATGGAAAATGGCTCAGAGGCTGACCTAACTTCTCTTGCTTACCTTTTAAATGGATTCAAACAAAAAATAAATCAAAATCGCAGTACCTATATTGACGGGATTCTTCAAATGGAAAGAAAATTTGTGGAGAATACCTGCGAAATTTCCATCCCGCTTCACCCTACTCTTCATAATAACTTAGATATTGTCCATGGCGGGATTACAGCGACCGTTCTAGATACTGCGATGGGCAGTTTGGCAAATTATTACTTGCCGAAAGGATTAGGGGCAGTTACCAATCAATTGAATATCCATTACATAGCACCAGGAATTGGAGAATCACTCCGTTGTAAAGCAGAAATTATTCATAAAGGTAGCAAAACCATGGTTATTTCAGGAGAAGCCTATCGTAGTGATGGCAAAAAAATTGCCTATGCAACAGGTACATTCTTTATTATTAGCAAATAATGACCGGAGGAGTCTGATTCATAATGGTTACCGCCATTGTCATTCCAATTATTTGCCTTTACTTTTTTTGGCTTACAAAAAAAGAGATGAAGGAGAATGATACTAAGTGGGCTTTGGCTGGTCATGTCCAGCAGGAAGCGGTTGTAACAGGGGTAATAAAGAGCCTTATAGAGGAGAAGCAACGGTTTTATTATCATCGCTTTATTTATGTGCAGTCGTTAAAACTGCAAACAGAGACCAAGTTCATTACTATCCAGAAAATTACCCCGATTACAAAAGACTTCCAGATAGTTTCCTTTAAAGTTGGGGAATACATAAGAGTTTATGGGAAATGGGAAGAGAACAAATTTTTATTCAATGAATATATAATTGAAAAAAGGTGACCGAAAATGATCACCTTTTTTATTGTTCTGTTTTTTCTATAAAGTTTTGTGTATAGTACTTTTGATATACTCCTACTCCAAGATGGGTATATTCATTGTTTAAAAGTGCCTCACGATGTCCTTTACTATTTAGCCACCCTTCCACCACAGCAGGGCCGTCCGTATAATTTGCCGCAATATTTTCACCAGCAGCCTGATATACCACATCAGCTGTTTTTAATCTCTTAGCAAGGTCTCCAAATTTCTTAGATGTATGAGAAAAGTCATTGTTTTCCGACATGTCCTTACTGTGTTGGAAAGCTGCTTTCGCCGTATTTTCATCCCACTTCAAACTTTTAAGTTTATTCCTCTCTCTTAAAACATTGGTTATGTCAAATATCTCTTGTTCTGTATTTTCATCTATTTTACGCTGCATTTCCTCACTAGGAACAGGCGCTTGGATTAGAACACCATTATAAACAAGTTCATAGGGACGTTGTTTAATTAGTGTGGGTGCATCCAAGAAACGGACACTTGAGAGATTACCCGTAAACTTATCTATATATAGCTGAACAAAAATATCACCCAATTGCACCATTGGTCGAAGATTTAAATCCGTATCATTAAGTTCAAAGCGATAGGAATTTCGATTATATTCGAGATTAAAATTTGTATCAATATAATGAGTATTAAAAATTTCCTCAACTGGTTGTCCGATTTCAAATGGTGCTACATCTAAATTTTGACCAATGGCAAAAATGGTAACAATCCGTTTATTTTCCACACCTACTTGCAGATAACTTTTAGGATTTTGATTATAAATATACCACTGATAACCATATTGTGATTCATCGATCCGTGCTGGTGTACCAAGAACTTTTTCTAGTTCAACTTCTTTTTTCCCAATAAGTAAAGCTAATCCCTCATTCGGTTTTTCTGAGACAATTTTTTTACTAGGCTTATTTACTGGATTTTGTGGTATTGATTGTTTTATTTCTGATGTATTATTTTCTTTAATTAAAATATTACTTTCATTATTTTCATTTATACTAACATAAAAACCAATGGTTAAGAAAACTGCTGAAAGAATAAGTATTTTTGACAGTATACGCAG
>NZ_JBALOS010000058.1:30264-30496 GCF_036962765.1 Neobacillus drentensis | reverse complement strand
CATTATAGGTTATACTAGTAATTCCAATGAGAATTTGATATATTAGTATTCTATTTTCTCCAAAATTTAGGGGTTACTCCGGAAAGGACTACGGCCGTGACAAAGAAGGACTTAGTTACATTAATCGAAAAAAAACGAGCTGAATTAATTCAAGTCGCGACGAGCAATGGCCTGACATCCTCCGTTGCCATTCGTTACAGCCAGGAGCTAGACCACCTTTTAAATGAATATC
>NZ_JBALOS010000058.1:10146-30218 GCF_036962765.1 Neobacillus drentensis | reverse complement strand
CCTTTTAAATGAAAATCATCGAATTTATATAAAAAAGCTTCCCTCATCAGTCAGTTAAGAGAACCTTTCATTCCATAAAACTAGTAAAAGCCTGGCTGCGATGCCAGGCTTTCTTCACTATCTAGCTCCAGATCGGAACGGGCTCTTAAACCTTCTGTTATTAATTCACAACATCCTCAAGGCGTTCCACCGCTCCATTTTGTAACAGAAACATTTTATGGTACAACCCGCCTTGGGCAAGCAGTTCTTGATGGGATCCTCTCTCCACGATTTCTCCCTGATGCAAGACTAAAATTAAATCAGCGTCTTGAATAGTTGATAGACGATGGGCAATTGCGATCGTGGTTCGCCCTTTTCGCATTTTGGCGAGTGCTGTTTGAATTGCTTCCTCCGTCTCGGTATCAATATTGGCGGTAGCCTCATCAAGGACCAAAATTTTAGGATTCGTTGCAATCGTTCTAGCAAAAGCAATTAATTGCCTTTGACCGCTTGAGAAAGTGGTCCCTCGCTCCACTACCTTATGGGCAAATCCATCCTCCAATTTTTCTATAAATGTATGGGCCTGGACGAACCTCGCTGCCTCTTCCACTTGTCCATCTGTCATGTCATTCGAATGTAAGCGGATATTATCCTTTACCGTCCCGAAGAATAGAAAGGGATCCTGTAAAACGAGGCCCATTTTCTCGCGGAGCTCTGTCTTAGTGAAGTTACGAATCGATTGACCATCGATGAATATGTCACCGCGCTCATACTCATAGAACCGCATCAGCAAATTGATGATGGAGCTTTTTCCACTACCGGTATGACCAACGAGTGCGACGGTTTCACCCGGATTCGCAGTGAATGAAATATGTTTTAGCACATCTTGTTTCCCATTATAGGAAAAGCTTAAATCCTTAAATTCAATCTTTCCATGTTCAATCGATAGATTCTTCTCTTCCTTTTGACTCGGTGCTAATTCCTCTTCGTCCAACAATTTGAAGACACGCGATCCAGCTACAATGGCTTGTTGGTACAAGGAAAGTCTCATCATCATCTGATTTACCGGTTCAAAAAAACGATCCAGATAATTTATGAAGGCATATAATACTCCGATTTCGATCACATGGTTAAAAGAAGTAATCCCAAAATAAGATAACACAATGATTAATCCTAAAATGTAAATGAGGTCAATCGCTGGTCTTAATAGAAGTCCATCTATTTTAATATTCTTCATTCCAGCCTGATAGTGTTGATCATTAATCAGTCCAAACTCAGCACGGAGTCGTTTTTCCTGACGGAACACCTGAATGATGCTCATTCCTGATAGGGATTCACTAAGCTTTGCATTCAACTGGCTCAGCCGTTCGCGCATATCAAGGTAAAATCTTGAACTTAATTTTCTATAAAGGCTCATGACAAACAATAACAGCGGAAGGATGATGAGACATAGCAATCCAAGTTTGATATTCAGAATAAACATGGCAATGAAAATTCCTATTAATAAAAATCCACCTTGGATAAAGGTTGCAATAACCGTCACAAACATGTCTTTAATCGCTTCGGTATCATTGGTTACCCTTGAAACAATACTGCCTGCCGGTGTTTTATCAAAATACTTTAACCCGAGCGCCTGAACCTTAGAAAAAACATCAATTCGAAGTTGTTGGATAATTTTTAACGCTAGCTCTTGGAATTTTACAAATTGAAAAAACATGAGAATCGCCTTGATGATTTGTATTCCCATATAGGTGGAACCAAGTATAAAAAGAGGTTGAAACGCAAGTTTTCCAGGTGTTAAATAATCATCGATAAATATTTTGACTAAGATTGGAAGGAAGATATCGCCGATCGTCGTTAATAATAGGAAAAGAAATGCCATTCCTACCAGTTTTTTATGTGGTTTTGTATAGGACAGGAGCCGGAATAAAATATTTCGTTGATCACGCTCGGAAAGCTGTATTTTTTCTTCCATATTAATATCCTCCATGCTCGACCAGCTCTTCCAGCTGCTGGCGTAAATACATTTGCTTATACCATCCGTCCATTTCCATTAGTGCTTCATGAGTACCTCGTTCGACAATCTTACCATCCTCAAGAACGAGAATGAGATTGGCATGTTGAATGGCACTTAAGCGGTGGGAAGTAATAATGGTCGTTTTTCCTTCCCTATTCTCCCTTAAGGCGGAAAGAATCGCTTCTTCGGTTTTAGCGTCAACAGCAGATAAAGAATCATCGAGAACCAATACTTCTGGATTCATCAAAATAGCCCGGGCAATCGAAATCCTTTGTTTCTGCCCACCGGATAAGGACACGCCCCGCTCACCAACTACAGTTTGATAACCATCCATAAATTGGAGAATATCATCATGAATATTGGCCAACTTAGCTGCATTCTCCACTTCATCTATCGGGGCGCTAGGGTTCGTAAAGGCAATGTTTTCGCCGACGGAGGCTGAAAACAAGAAGTGGTCTTGTGGTACATAACCAATCGCTTCGCGTAATTTTTCAAGTTTGTATGCTTGAAGAGGCTTCCCGCCAAAGGTAATTTTCCCTTGATAATGATCAAACTCACGAATGAGCAACTTTAATAGAGTCGTTTTTCCTGCACCGGTTTTACCGACAATTCCAAGTGTTTCTCCTTTATGTAGTGTAAATTGAATATCCTTTAAAACTGGCACTGTTTCGCCTGGATAGGTAAAATGAGTTAGGTCAAATTCTATTTCCCCTGCTGGGACATCGTTTAAGGCATCTTGTTGATCGTTTATATCTGCTTTTTCCTGAAGGAGTTGGGTGACACGATCGTAGGAAGCCCTGCCTCGCTCAACAATGTTAAATAGCCAGCCAAAAGCTAGCATCGGCCAGATAAGCAACCCTAAATATGTAGTAAACGAAAGTAATTGTCCGATCGTCAGTTCCCCATTCAGGACGTATTTAGCTCCGAATACAATCGACAAAAAGAAGGAAATTCCAACAATAATCGAAATTGTTGGATCAAAAAGCGAATCAATTTTTGCGACGGTTATATTTTTTTGGACAACATCCTCAGATTGCTTTCGGAAATCCTCGATATCCTCCTGTTCCTGGCCAAACGTCTTTATTACTTTAATCCCGGTAATGCTTTCCTGGGTTTTATCATTTAAGGAAGAAAAGGCCTCTTGTGCTTGATAGAAGGTTCGATGGAGCATGGTTCCAAACCAACTTGTAAGAATGACCATTAACGGCATTGGGATCAAACAGATTAAGGTTAATTTCCAACTGATCGTAAATGCCATTGCAAAGATAACAAATCCCCCAGTAGACAGAGAATCCACGAGAGTTAATACGCCCACACCAGCTGTTTGCTGAATCGCTTGAAGGTCATTTGTTGCATGAGCCATCAGATCTCCAATTCGACGTTTTTGGTAGAACGATGGGGACATAGTGGTAAAGTGGTGATACAGCCGATTTCGAAGCAGTTTACTCAGTTTAACTGAAGATCCAAAAATCATAACCCTCCAATAAAACCGAAGTGAATACATGGCTAGGCCTACCACTAATAGAACACCAATCCACTGCAAGAGGATTCCTTTTGTCAGGGTTCCATCCTTAATTTCATCAGCAATGATTCCAATTACCTTCGGCGGCACTAATTGCAGCATGGCGACAAGCAATAAAATGAAAATGCCAGAAATATACGCTTTTTTCTCTTTCTTAAAAAACCAGCCTAAGTCTAAAAATACCTTCATTAAAACGCCTCCAAAACACACAAAATTGATCTATTTTTTAACCCTTCCATTCCTCCCTAATTATTGGTGTCAGGCAAAATAATCCATTTAACTGAGGTTTCATTTTACCAAATATTTATAAAATAATAAAGATTTAGAATTAACTAAAACAGCAAGAAAAAAGCACCCATTTAGATGAGTGCTTACCATTTATAATTCAGTTACCTTATCTGAATCCCCATAAAAGCCAGTAAATCTATTATTACAATGACACTGAGGACATCGTACCGTAATCTCTAAATCCATAATCTGTTGTTGGCTGTTATTGACTAGTTTCTTTTTTAGGACAATCACTTGATCCGTTACCCCTTTATCGGGATTGATCTCTTTTAATTCTTCCAAAATACTCTCACCATTTACTACTGCTACATAATCAAACACATCACTACAAAATACACATTGCCTATTGCCTTGAACAACACTAGTCGGAACCAATTCAACTTTCATATTTTCGCCTCCCATCCTCGTATTATTCGACAGGAATGAAAGCGTTTCCTTCTATATGTTATCTTCCTGCTGATATTTCATAAATTCGTCATATGTCGCTCAAGCGACGAGGATGCTCCCGAACCGACCTCGGAAAGCAGCGCCTGGAGCGGAAATCAACAGCCACTTTTTACATAGCCTAAAAAATAAAAACCACCTGTCCGAATGTGATTCATTCAAAAAGGTGGTTACTTATTGGTCTAATCGGATTGTATTAGCATGTCCGTTTATTTGGATTGTTGCTTGTTCATTGCAGCCATCATTTGGTTTATTTTCTTTTGTGATGGTTTTTGACCCATTTGCATCATCATCATTTTCAACATTTGTTCATTGATAGGCGGATTTTTCTTTAAATAGCTCATCATATATTTACGAGCAATGAAAAATCCTAGTGCTACACCAGCAGCCAATGCTAGTATACCAACTAGAACGTAATACATATTCAACTTCCTCCTTCGTGTTGTCTACCATACAGTGTACTAAATAAAACACGATTAGACAATATCTGCAATCAGATAAATTTTCTTTCTTTTATCGGCTTTAACCAGCCATATCGTTGATGTTCAAGGTCAAGTGCCAAAAAGGAAGACTCACACTTTCTTAGAACCTCAAAAAAAGCAGTCTCCGCTTCATAGCTTCCTTGGGCATCAATTGTAATTAAGTCTTGGAAAACATCTAACTTTGCCGTACTTAGTTTTCCGCTTAATTCAATCGAGTATGCACCATTCTCTGCTTTAAAACCCTTGATTTTCCCAAGCTGTTTTTGAATGAGTTGATGGATCTTAAGTACCTCGACCTTTTTGGTTATATAGGAAATTTGTTTTTGTGTTATAAATTTAAACTCACCGTTTGCTTTATGATTCTCATGAAAAAGCTGAAAAAATAATCGCTCTCTTCCGAAGTAATGGGTCGCAAATTCATCTTCTATTAAATATAGCTGATATTTTCTCACCACTGTTCTCTCCTTCGTTGGTTACCCTTTTTACTATTATAAAAAAAGACAAGCGAAACATTTGTCTTACGGCGACAAAAACATCCACTACTTTTGTCGATTATCATAATTGCAAGCTATTTTTTTACTAATTCGGTAGTTTTATGGAATTTCCCTGCAAAAATAACTTACTTCATAATATTGTTTAGATATTTTCACAAATAAAAAAGAGAACGGATTAAATCCGCTCTCCTTTAATAGTTACGAGTTTTTATTTTTGCAAAAGTGCTTTTGCACGTGCCACAACGTTTTCTACTGTGAACCCGAATTCTTCCATAATCTTTTCTCCAGGTGCTGAAGCCCCGAAATGATCAATCGCTAATACATCGCCTTCGTCACCAGTATATTTGTGCCAGCCAAATGATGCTCCAACTTCAATTCCAAGACGCTTTTTCACGCTTTTTGGCAAGACAGAGTCTTTATATTCTTGGGATTGTTGCTCGAAGCGATCCCAAGAAGGCATACTTACAACTGAAACATGAACCCCTTCTCCAGCAAGCACTTTTTGAGCTTCCACTGCAAGGCTTACTTCTGATCCAGTTGCTAATAACAACGCATCTGGGGTTTCTCTTTCAGAAGGTGAAACCACATAGGCCCCTTTTGAAACTCCCTCGTAAGCATTCGTATCTGTTCCTTTTAATGTAGGTAAATCTTGACGAGTTAAAACAAGTGCAGTTGGTTTGTTTGTTGACTCAACCGCAAGTTTCCAAGCTGCCACTGTTTCGTTCCCGTCTGCAGGACGAATGATGGAGATTCCTGACATCGCACGTAGTGCAGCCAGTTGTTCAACAGGTTCATGGGTTGGTCCGTCTTCCCCTACTGCAATACTATCATGAGTAAAGACATACGTAACAGGTAATCCCATCAACGCAGCTAGACGAATTGCTGGACGTAGGTAATCAGAGAAGACAAAGAATGTTCCACCAAACACTTTTACTCCGCCATGAAGAGAGATTCCGTTCATTGCAGCACCCATTGCAAATTCACGAACACCAAACCAGATATTTCGGCCTTCATAAGAGCCTGGCATAAAGTCTTTTGTACCTTTGATCATTGTTTTGTTTGATCCAGCAAGGTCTGCAGAACCACCGATAAAAATAGGTAGATTCTTTGCAATTCCATTGATTACTTCTCCCGATGAGGCACGGCTCGCAAGGCTCTTACCCTCATTGTATACAGGGATATCTTTATCCCATCCTTCAGGAAGTTCATTATTTAATGCTTGTTCAAGTTGAGTCGCTAACTCAGGATAATCTTTTTTGTATTGAGCGAAAAGTTCATTCCACTCTTTTTCCTTTTTCTCGCCATTTTCAACAATGAGTTTCTGGAAGTTATCATAGACTTCCTGCGGTACATGGAAATCTTCTTCAAAGGTCCATTTATACGCTTCTTTGGTAAGCTTTAACTCATTTGCACCAAGTGGTGAACCATGAACACCTGAAGTTCCAGCACGGTTAGGTGAACCATAACCAATTACTGTTCTTACTTCAATCATCGTTGGTCGGTCTAAATCGTTTCTTGCTTCTTCAAGTGCTTTTGCAATTTCTTCTAGATTATTTCCATCCTCAACACGAAGATATTGCCATCCGTATGATAGGAAGCGATCTTTCACACTTTCAGAGAAAGACTTATTTAAGTCACCATCTAGAGAGATATCATTTGAATCATAAAGAACAACTAAGCGGCCTAGTTTTAAATGTCCTGCAAGTGAAGCGGCCTCAGCAGAAACACCCTCCATCAAATCTCCATCTCCGCAAATGCTGTATGTAAAATGGTTCACAAGTTCATACTTATCTTTATTATAAACACTTGCAACATGGCGTTCTGCCATTGCCATACCGACTGCCATTGCAATACCTTGTCCAAGTGGACCAGTTGTTGCTTCTACACCCTCAGTGTGGCCGTACTCTGGATGACCTGGAGTTTTTGAGCCCCATTGACGGAATTGTTTAAGGTCATCGATTGTTAAATTGAAACCAGACAAGTGGAGCATGCTGTATAACAACGCTGAACCATGTCCAGCAGATAAGACAAAACGATCACGGTTAAACCAGTGTGGATTCTTTGGATTCTGGTTCATGAAACGTGTCCATAAAGTATAGGCCATAGGGGCCGCACCCATCGGCATCCCTGGATGTCCTGAGTTTGCCTTCTCAATTGCATCGATGGAAAGCGTTCGAATCGAAGTAACAGATAAATCGTCAATAGTATTAAACATGAATTACATCCTTTCCTAATCACTAGGTTTCTAAATACAATTTCAATTTTATATTGATACCGTTTTTTATTCAACAAATAGCATATTAATAAGAAACAAAAGTCACTTTATTTTTTAGTTTGACTCAGAAATAGTATCTCTATGTAAAATAGGAATACAAAAATGTATTCCTCAATTATTAGTGAAGGGTATTTTTTTTCCTAGCTTTGATCTTTTCAGGTGTTACGTCATTTCCTTCGGGATCAATAAACTTTGTGTTGGTAAGGGTGTCTAGCATATTAGAACGGAAAGTAGCCAAATATTCGCTTCTTAATTTAGATTGTTCTTTGGCTTCTGCTTCAGTCAAACCCGTTGCCTTTGATTTTCTCGCCAACTCATTTATTCTAGCCATTTTTTCTTTGGATAGCATGGAGTAACCTTCCTTTCTACCTGTTTACATGACACCTGATTTTACTAAAAAAAAAACCTAATGACAAGGCAAAAGGTCTACTCTTCTTGTGATTCGATATATTCTTGATACCTTCTATGTACTGTCGCCTTTGAAATATTATACCCGAATCCTCTCAATGTGGCAGCTATTTCAGCAAAAATTAAGCCATTCTTTCTTAAACGGACAATTTCCTCTACTGGAACTTCAATTTTCTCACGTCCGGAAGCATCTCCCAGATTTTTTAAGTTTTTTTCAGGTTTATATCCTTTTTGAACCGCCCGCTTCATACCGCGCTTAATTTTTGCATTATGAAGTTTCCGTTGATACTCCTCAACCATCCCAACAATCTTCAAGACCATTGAATCCGATTCTGACAGCTGCAATTCTCCACTATGGGAGATACTAAAAAGTTTAATATTTTCTTTTAAGATACAATGTAAAATGGCTATTTTAGCGTTACCTCTACCTATTCGTGTCTCATCCTGGATTAAGACTGCATGAACCTGATCATCTTTGATTCGTTCTAATAATTGAAAAATGCCTTCCCGGTCGAAGTCGTAGCCACTTGCTCTTTCTTTAATGACCCTATCAATCTCAAAGTGATAGGATTTAGCTAGTTGTGTTAACTCCTCTTCCTGACGCTTTAACGATGTTTCTTGTGTTTCTTTATTTGTGCTGACACGGCAGTATATGATTGCTTTCATAAATGTTCCTTTCTATTCATCAATCGCACTAGCTAATTCTTGTGTTGATGAAACTTCTTCCTTGCTGACCGGGATCACAATTTCTTCACCTGGAAAAATTCGATCTTCATCAATTTCATTATGCTTTTTTATCCATGAAACACATTCTTTGTTTGATAATGAATGTTGATCGGAAAATTGATCAGAGATTTCCCATAGTGAATCACCTTCAGAAATTTTAATTTTTAGATATTTATCTTGGTCGTTTGAATGATGTTGGATAGATAAAATGAATGAAAGTGAACAGCTTAAAATAATTAGAGTAATAGCATAGGAGTATTTGTTCCATAATTTTTTCATAAATAAACACCTCTACTAAGAATATATGTTCGTTTTATTGATTTTATTATAAATCGAACATTTGTTTGTTGTCAACCATATTTCGAACTTATGTTTGTATAAAAAATACGAACATGGTATAATAAAGACAACATTAACCAGGCGAGGTGGATTTTATCATGGCTAAAATATCAAAGCGGCAGCAGGATATCTTAGACTTCATTAAAAGTGAGGTTAAGAGTAAAGGGTACCCCCCTTCCGTAAGGGAAATCGGAGAAGCAGTTGGACTAGCATCCAGCTCAACTGTTCACGGTCATTTAGCAAGATTGGAAAGCAAAGGACTAATTAGACGGGATCCAACCAAACCAAGAGCAATTGAAATATTAGAAGCAGATGTAGCGGCACATATTCCAAGAAACGCAGTAGTCAATGTTCCAGTGGTTGGTAAAGTAACTGCAGGACTACCTATAACAGCTATCGAAAATGTGGAGGAGTACTTCCCGCTTCCAGAAAGTCTAGCGCCAGCAGATGAGCAAGTGTTCATGCTAGAAATCATGGGTGAGAGTATGATAGAAGCTGGGATACTAGACGGAGACTATGTTATTGTAAAACAACAGCCAACCGCAAATAACGGTGACATAGTTGTAGCAATGACCGAAGAAGATGAAGCTACCTGTAAGAGATTTTTCAAGGAAAAAGATTACATACGCCTGCAGCCGGAAAATTCTACAATGAACCCTATTATACTAAGGAATGTTTCAATTCTAGGAAAAGTTATAGGCGTTTATCGGCATATTCATTAATAGGGAGCTTGCACTATGTGCAAGTTCTTTTTATGTTTTATTATTGGGAAAATTTTTCATTTTTTTCATATCATGGATTTTTTATAGTAAAAATTCAGCATTTTTACTCATGCTTATGTTGTAAACCTTTGATATAATTGTACTACACCAAGATTTACCTTAGGTCCAAAAAATAAAGGCTTAAGGAGGTTGAGAAACAGTGTTAGCGGACATTATTTTCTCTATAGTAATTGGTGGAACGGTTGGAATTGTTGGACATGTTCGTAAGTACGGAAAAATTATCATGCCTCGGAAAACGAAAAAGTTCATTTATCTTGGCTTTTTAGAAGAATTGCTCCTTGGTGCGGTTGCTGCGCTTCTCCTCGTTTTATATACGGCTCCCAATTCATTGGTAGAAAATATCCTTTTTTCGGTTATTGCAGGAATTGGCGGTGATGCCGTTCTTTCTAAAATCAAACTAATAAATCAGACGGAAAAGAATAATGAATAATTAAGAAGTAAAGCCCTGACGCTTAAAACGTCAGGGCTTTTTCAATAATTAATACATCCTTATATAAGATCGACAAGAGAACCCAGTGTCCCTCCTTTTCATGCCAATTTTGCGATCCTAGCCTGAATATCAGATAATCTTACCTTAAAAAACGCTTTATAAATTTGTGTGTCCGCTTCCATAAAGGTGGAATGGCTCACATAATCTCCTTTTAAAGTCCTGCGTTCCTCATCGAATAGAAAACATTCCTGACCTTTAGCTCCTGATTCTAGTAAACTTAAAATAAGGTCTGGTTTTTTATACGTCTTTTCACGAAGTATTTCTTGGGTTAGAGCATTACAAATTTGCAGTTTATACAATTAGAGCACCTCCCAAATGTTTTCAAGTTAAGCATATACTATTTACCAAAACTAGAATGCGAAGAAATGTGAATTTTTCAAGAAAAATAGAGTGGTCGAAATTACATCTAAAAATGTTGGACATAGAGTCATTATATTTGACTAGGTCAATGAATAGACACGACATAAAAAATAAAAAACCCTGCCGCATTAAGCGACAGGGCTTTGATCATTTTAATACATGCTCATATATTGATCGCGTTCCCATTGGTGAACGACTGTGCGGAACATATCCCACTCAATTTCTTTTGCTTCAACAAAGTGTTCCATAATGTGCTCGCCTAGACCAGCAACAATCACTTCGTCAGCTTTTAATTGATCTAATGCCTGAGCTAATGTTGCAGGAAGATCGACGATGCCTTCTTCGATTCGCTCTTCTTTGCTCATTACATAGATGTTTCTGTCAACTGGTGCAGGAGGAGTTAATTTGTTTTTAATTCCGTCTAATCCAGCTTTTAGAAGGACAGCCATTGCAAGATATGGGTTTGCAGATGGGTCTACACTTCTTACTTCAACACGTGTACTTAGTCCACGAGAAGCAGGAATACGAATTAATGGTGAACGATTACGTGCTGACCAAGCCACATAGCATGGTGCTTCATAGCCAGGAACAAGACGCTTGTAAGAGTTTACAGTTGGATTTGTTACTGCTGTAAACGCTGGAGCGTGCTTCAGGATACCTGCGATGAATTGACGAGCTGTGTCGCTCATATCTAAATCTCCACCTGGCTCATAGAATGCATTTTCTCCATTTTTAAATAATGAAAGGTTCATGTGCATTCCGGATCCGTTTACTCCGTATAATGGTTTTGGCATGAATGTTGCGTGCAAGCCGTGTTTACGTGCAATTGTTTTAACCACTAATTTAAATGTTTGGATTTGGTCACAAGCTGTTAAGGCATCTGCATATTTGAAATCAATTTCATGCTGGCCTGGAGCTACTTCATGGTGAGACGCTTCAATTTCAAAGCCCATTTCTTCAAGCTCTAGCACGATATCACGACGGCAGTTTTCACCTAAATCTGTAGGTGCTAAATCAAAATAACCACCTTGGTCATTCAATTCTAAGCTTGGTTCACCTTTTTCATCTAATTTAAATAAGAAGAATTCAGGCTCAGGTCCGAGGTTAAAGTTAGTGAAACCTAACTCTTCCATTTCTTTTAATACTCTTCTTAAGTTATTACGAGGATCCCCTTCGAATGGTTCTCCTTCTGGTGTATAAATATCACAAATTAAGCGGGCAACTTTCCCTTTTTCAGCAGTCCAAGGGAATACCACCCATGTATTTAGGTCAGGATATAGTAACATATCAGACTCTTCAATCCGTACAAAACCTTCAATTGAAGAACCGTCAAACATCATTTTATTATCAAGTGCTTTTTCTAATTGAGAAATAGGAATCTCTACGTTTTTGATTGTTCCAAGGATGTCTGTGAATTGTAAACGAATAAATTTTACGTTTTCCTCAGAAGCTAATCTTTTAATATCTTCTCTTGAATACTTTGCCATTTTCTTACCCCCTATTTTTTAGAAAAGAATCTTTCAAAATTAATGAAAGAATCTTGACATATCTCCCTGACGTAATGAGGATCGATTGTTTCGACCTGAATGCATCATTTCGTTGCGTAGTAGTTTTCTAAGTTGTTCATCCGTTAATTCGCGCTTCGCTTTTTCTGTTTGTTGTTCCATTATGTTGGTTTGTTGCTGCTCCTTAACTAGGAACAATTGTTTAATGCCAGCCATGTTTACACCTTGATCAATTAAATCCTTAATTTCTAGAAGCCTATCAATATCATTCAAACAATATAGACGTCTATTCCCTTCGGTTCTAGCTGGAGAAATCAATTGGTGTTCTTCGTAGTATCGAATTTGCCTGGCTGTAAGTTCCGTTAACTGCATGACTGTTCCAATCGGGAACAGGGGCATGGAACGGCGAATTTCCTTTCCACTCACCTAATTACTCCTCCCTTTGGGTTTATTTATATTGTTATTATATTTCGTGTTAGAAAAGTTGTCAATGGTATGTTAGGTTTTCTTACACGAATTTTTTAAAAAAATTGGACAACTCAAAAAATGCTTTCCATTTCCTACAATAATTCTAATAATCTTTTCTCAGCTAAATGATCTATTGCCAGACAAACAGCCATTTTTACATGCGAATAGGTTAATCCACCTTGAACATAAGCCACATAAGGCGGTCTAATCGGCCCATCAGCAGTGAGTTCAATACTCGCCCCTTGAATAAAGGTGCCCGCTGCCATAATCACATCGTCCTCATACCCTGGCATATAGCTTGCATGGGGAGTAACGTAAGAATTAATTGGCGAGGCAAATTGAATGGCCTGACAAAATGCAATCATTTTATCGCGGTCATCGAACTGTACGGATTGAATTAAGTCGGTCCTCTTAGTATTCCATTTCGGCGAGGAATTCATGCCTAATTTCTCCAACATCGCTGCGGTAAATACCGCACCTTTCAAGGCTTGGCCCACAACATGAGGTGCAAGGAAAAAGCCTTGATACATTTCCTGGAGACTATAGAGGGAAGCACCCGCTTCAGCCCCAATCCCTGGAGATGTCATACGATAGGAACAGGCTTCGACCCACTGTTTTTTTCCTACGATATAGCCGCCCGTTTTTACAATTCCACCGCCAGGATTTTTAATTAGGGATCCAGCCATTAAGTCAGCACCGACATGGCAAGGCTCGATTTCTTCAACAAATTCCCCATAGCAGTTATCAACAAAGACGACAACATCCGGTTTAATCTCTTTTACAAACTTAATCATTTCGCCTATTTCAGCAACCGTAAATGAAGGTCTTGTGTCATAGCCTTTAGAACGCTGAATCCCAATCATTTTCGTATTGGGTTTTATTTTCTCTGACACCATATCCCAGCTAATTTTCCCTTCATTTGTCAGCGCCACACTATCATAAGAAATGCCAAATTCCTTTAAGGAACCGACCCCATTACCACGAAGACCAACAATTTCTTCCAAGGTATCATAAGGTTTGCCTGTGATATAAAGGAGTTCATCTCCTGGGCGAAGCACGCCAAATAAAGCAATGGAAATGGCGTGGGTACCAGAAATGATTTGCGGGCGGACCAATCCTGCTTCGCCGCCAAAGACATCTGCATAGACCATTTCCAGCGTATCTCTGCCGATATCATCGTAGCCGTACCCCGTTGACGGTATAAAATGAGAATCACTGACACGATGTTTTTGAAAACTCTGTAAAACCCTAAATTGATTGGTTTCGATTCTTTCGTCTATTTCCTTATGGACCTCAGCAATTTGTTGTTCTACTTCTTTAACGATTGGCTGAAGTTTTTCCCCATTTTTTAACTGTTGAAACATGTTGAATCTCCTATCTACTTTTTATAATTCTTTAAATGCCCAGTAATTTGATGGTCTTGTAACGTATATCCTTTACAGCGATATAACTGGCTTTCCTCATCAAAGAAAAGTTCTCTTAATAT
This sequence comes from Neobacillus drentensis, assembly GCF_036962765.1. GTDB lineage: Bacteria > Bacillota > Bacilli > Bacillales > Cytobacillaceae > Neobacillus > Neobacillus drentensis_C. The sequence continues at coordinate 16,153 of NZ_JBALOS010000058.1, read as the reverse complement.
CGTCTCATTTTTTAATTGAGATAGCAGTTTTCCCTCTGTTGACGGAACCTCTACTTCATAAGGAGTCATCAATTCCATCACAACTTTCTCTATTTGCCCTTTTAAAGCATGGCGATCATGTTCATCAAAAGCACTAATAAAGGCCGTAGGTGTATCAGCAGTTGGAACGAAATCTGAATGCTGAATATCTTTTTTATTATATACTGTTATTTGCGGGATATCTTTAACTTCTAAGTCATCCAGGAGTTTTTTTACGGTTTTTTCGTGATGAAAATAATCAGGGTTGGACATATCCACCACATGGAGGAGTAGATCCGCTTCCCTTACTTCTTCAAGCGTAGACCTGAAGGCAGCAATAAGTGTTGTCGGTAAATCTTGAATAAATCCAACTGTATCCGTAATCAAGGCTAAGAACCCACTTGGCAGGATCAGTTTCCGCGTCATTGGATCAAGTGTGGCAAACAATTGATTTTCCTCATAAGACTCAGCTTCCGACAATCGATTAAACAGGGTTGATTTACCGGCATTGGTATAACCGACAATTGCGACCTGAAAGGCTTTATTTTTCTTTCTTCTTTCTCTATATCGATCCCGGTGCTGCACGATGACGGATAGTTGACTTTTGATATCATCGATTCTGCGGCGGATATGACGTCGGTCTGATTCTAATTTCGTTTCACCAGGTCCTCTTGTTCCAATTCCGGCACCAAGACGAGATAATGCGGTCCCCTGCCCCGCTAGGCGCGGCAATATGTATTGAAGTTGGGCAAGTTCCACTTGAAGTTTCCCCTCTTTAGACCTTGCTCTTTGTGCAAAGATATCTAAGATAAGCTGGGTGCGGTCAATAACCCTGGCATTTAGTTCTGTTGCAAGATTTCTTTTTTGGCTGGGTGAAAGTTCGTCATTAAAAATGACGACATCTGGCTCGAGTTCCTCTACCAGTGCATTTAGCTCTTCCACTTTTCCTTTACCTATGTATGTAGCCGGATGACGGCGTTCTCTTTTTTGTACGACCGATACCAACACTTCACCCTGAGCGGTTTCTGTCAGTGCCGCTAACTCGTCCATTGAATAGTGGAAACGTAAGTCATCGTACCCACTCGTTTGACATCCAACAAGGATTACTCTCTCTTTTGTTTCTTTTTGTTCCAAAAGGCATCCTTCCTTTCTAAACATCTACATTTCATCATAACAAAAAAAGCCTGTAATCTCTAATTTCTCCAAATACCGAAAAATCTTATTGTAATTTTCCCACATCATGATAAAATTAATCAGTTGTTTTTACTATTTATATAGTATGTAAGGAAAATAGACTTCAAGGGGATATCAGATAAAATGACATGGGATGTTTTAAGTATGATTGGAACCATTGCCTTCGCTGTCAGTGGAGCGATTGTGGCAATGGAAGAAGAGTATGATATTTTTGGTGTGTATATTTTAGGCATTGTCACTGCTTTTGGCGGTGGAGCTATTCGCAACCTGTTAATCGGTGTTCCCGTATCTGCACTATGGGATCAAGGATTATTTTTTCAAATTGCCTTGTTATCGATTACAGCTGTGTTTTTATTTCCATCCAATCTGCTTAAACACTGGCAAAAATGGGGTAACTTATTTGATGCGATCGGCCTCTCGGCTTTTGCCATCCAAGGTGCCATATACGCCGTAAACATGGACCGCCCACTAAGTGCCGTGATCGTCGCTGCGGTCTTAACCGGAATTGGCGGTGGGATCATTCGTGATTTATTAGCAGGAAGAAAACCAATTGTACTTAGAGCGGAAATTTACGCGCTTTGGGCGATTATAACAGGTCTATTTATTGGACTGGGGATTGCGACCCATCCATTGGAGTTATATACTTTATTTGTAATTGTGACTGTTTTACGGGTTCTTTCCTATACCTTTGATTGGAAATTACCCATTCGTAAGTTCGAAGCAAATTAATCATTTTCTTCATATAAAAACGACAGATTACAAAGAATCTGCCGTTTTTTTGTTTTAGCTATGTTATATTTGGATGTTGATTTGCGCTCCAGGCGCGTGCAGTTCACGGGCGGTTCGGGGAGCCTCCTCGGCGCATAAGCGCCTGCGGGGTTTCCCCTGTCCCGTACTCCCGCAGGAGTCTTCGCGCCTTCCGCTCCAATCAACATGGCTAAAATAACCTTTTACACAGCCTTTGTTATGAATCTTCCTCAAACACAAGATCATTGCTTCTAAGTGTCATAAGTTCATGCTTGTCATAGCTATTTAACATGAGCAGCCTCATGGCCTGGGCGCGGATTGATTTTTCAATTATATTTCGCACATACCTTCCGTTTGAAAAACTATTTGGACTTAGGACTGCTTTTACCCATATTAAATGTTCTTTTAACTTTTTTTCAGCTTCATGGCTAAATGTGTATTCTCTTTCATGTAGCATCCGCGCAGAAATTTCCATTAATTGATCGATATTGTAATCAGGGAAATCAATCACTAATGGAAAGCGTGAGTGAAGTCCAGGATTAAGAGTTAAGAAATATTCCATTTCCCGAGAATATCCCGCAAGGATCAGAATAAACTCATGCTGTTTATCCTCCATATGCTTAACAAGAGTATCGATGGCTTCCTTGCCAAAATCCTTTTCTCCACCGCGGCCAAGTGAATACGCCTCATCGATAAACAAGATTCCCCCTTGGGCCTTCTTGATTAAATCTCTTGTCTTTTGTGCGGTATGACCAATGTACTCTCCCACAAGGTCAGCCCGTTCAGCCTCAATTAAGTGACCTTTTGTTAATACACTCATTTTTTGAAACAACTTACCTATTAGTCTTGCTACCGTCGTTTTTCCAGTACCTGGATTTCCTTTAAACATCATATGAAGGGCTTGTTTTCTAGCTTTCAAACCCATTTCCTCACGTTTTTTATTCACATAAATCCAAGCATAAATTTCCTTAATCATTTTTTTCATTTCTTCCATCCCAACCAAAGCCCCAAGGTCCTCTTCAATTTCCTTTAGAGCCGAGTGCTCAGGAGGAATGTCCTTTGGAACAACTTGAAAGTCAGGTAATTCTTTTGACATGATTTTCGCTTTTTGTGAATTGAGGACAACACTTATTTGGCCATTACTTTTCATTCGAATCGGTTGGTCCAAAGCTTTCACCTCTCATTTTCGCCAACAGTTTACATAGGAAGGTATTTTATGGCCACTCAGAATTTATCCTGTAAATTCCGAACTCTAAATGCGCGAAAGGAATGCATAATCCCTCAACTAATATGTATTCATACATGATGACTTTCATTAAAAAAGTTTTTTCAAAAATAAAAAAAGCCCGTGAAATGGGCTCTTAAAAAATTATTGGTTATCCAAATCCAGCTGAACGTTTCTTTGCGGTGCAAAGGTTGAGATGGCATGCTTATATACTAATTGCTGCTTTCCTTCCGACTCAAACAGTACTGTAAAATTATCAAAGCCCTTAATTTGGCCTCGTAATTGAAATCCGTTTAATAAAAAGACCGTCACATGCATGTTATCTTTGCGGCACTGGTTTAAATATTGGTCCTGGATATTGATTGTTGTTTTCATTTGTATTTCCTCCTCTTTTATCTCTACTAATATGTATTCGATTTTACTTTAAGCTTTCCTTCAATACAATGTGAAATTTCCTTTATTTTTTTTGAGATATTCGCCAAATCGGTCATATCAAACCAAGCAACCTCCATCTTGTTCCGAAACCAAGTCAATTGTCTTTTCGCGTATCTTCTCGAATTTTGTTTTAGATTGGCTATCGNNAACGTCACTTTACCATCAAAATATGCGAAGATTTCTTTGTAGCCAATGGCTTGGATCGATTGACAATCCCTCAAACCTTGTTGATATAATCCATTTACTTCCTCTATAAGCCCTTCTTTCATCATAATATCCACTCGATCATTAATGCGCTCATAAAGTTTCTCACGTTCCATCGTTAGTCCAACAATGGCTGTATTGTACAGTAGGTCTGGTTGTTGTGTACTTTGATACTCTTGCATCGTCTTCCCGGTAAGGTGGAAAATTTCTAGGGCGCGAATAACCCTTCTTATATTATTGGGGTGGATTTGCGATGCACTCTCAGGGTCTACCTCCAATAATTCTTTATACAGTGCTTCATTTCCGATTTTCTGTACTCTTTCCTCGAGCATGTGACGGTAAGACTCATCGCCTGGTACATCAGAAAATTGATAATCATAAATGACAGACTGGATATATAACCCTGTTCCACCGACAATAATCGGCAGCTTCCCTTTTTGGGCAATTTCATCTATCTTTGCCCGCACAAGTTGTTGAAATTCTGCAACAGAAAAATTCTCGTAAGGCTCTTTAATATCAATCAGATGATGGGGAATCTCTTCCATTTCATCTTTTTTGACTTTTGCCGTACCAATATCCATTCCACGGTAGATCTGCATAGAGTCCCCGCTGATAATTTCACCATTATAGCGTTTAGCCATTTCGATACTTAGCATTGTTTTTCCCACTGCAGTTGGTCCGATGATTACTAATAACTTTTGTTTTGAATCCAATATTTTCACACTGCCTTATCCCATTTTCAGTGAAAGCAGGCTTACGATTCCACTTTCACCCCTTCATCGTAACATAATTTTAAAAAGCAGTTGAACATCAAACTAGTATATACATAAAAGTTCTTTTCTATGCTCCAATTCACATGAAATTATTTTACCCATTTTCCTTCCCAATTAGGAATATTTTTCATGTAAATTTACAAAAGGATAACGGTTCATTTACAAAGCGCTTTCCACCCCCAAATTTATGATAGACTAACGCGTAGCATATCTAGTAAGAAAAAAAATCGAAATTAGGTGAATTAAGATGTTATCAACTTTTGATATAGGAATTGACTTAGGAACAGCAAATATATTAGTTTATAGTAAAAATAAAGGCATCGCGATAAATGAACCATCGGTTGTGGCAATCGATACGGTCACCAAAAATGTTGTAGCAGTGGGGCAAGAAGCTAAGGAAATGATTGGAAAGACGCCTGAAAAAATCATTGCGATTCGTCCCTTAAAAGACGGAGTCATTGCAGATTATGATGTAACCACTGAATTGCTTAAGCACATAATGCGGAAAGCTTCCAAAAAAATCGGATTTGCGGTCCGCAAGCCAAATGTAGTCGTTAGTATCCCATCTGGGTCAACAAGTGTTGAGAGAAGAGCGATCAATGATGCGGTAAAACAAGCAGGTGCAAAGAAGATCAGCTTAATTGAGGAACCGGTAGCAGCAGCAATTGGGGCAGGATTACCAATCGATGAACCAGTTGCTAATGTAGTGGTCGATATTGGCGGCGGTAATACGGAAGTTGCGATTATCTCGTTTGGCGGTGTCGTTGCCTGCCATTCAATTAAAATTGGCGGAGACCGTCTTGATGATGATATTATTCAATATATTCGAAAAGAATATAATATCCTTATTGGGGAAAGAACCGCGGAAAATATCAAAATGGAAATTGGTTATGCTCTAATTGACCATGAAGAACGTTTCATGGATATCCGCGGCCGCGACCTTGTTACAGGACTACCAAAAACAATTAAACTATCATCCTATGAAATCCGTGCAGCCATAAAGGAAGCACTGTTGCATATTTTAGAAGCCATCCGAGCAACCCTGGAAGATTGTCCAGCAGAGCTAAGCGGTGACATTGTTGACAGAGGTGTTATTCTGTGTGGTGGAGGCGCTTTGTTAAACGGGATGGAGGCATGGTTAAGTCAAGAGATTGTCGTTCCAGTCCAACTTGCCCCAAACCCGCTAGAAGCGGTAGCAGTCGGTACTGGAAGGGCCCTACAGTACATGAACAAACTCCCAGTTGCCGTGAAATAAGTAGCTTTTGTTGCAAAAATCATGACGGGGATTGCACACAAATGAATAGAAATTGAAGAAAAGCTGCAGAATCATTTTCTGCAGCTTTTTCTTATGGGTGTCACTTAAGATCGTCTCTACGTGACCGGGTTCAGTGTTTACCCTCGGGTTCAGGCA
>NZ_JBALOS010000058.1:0-10084 GCF_036962765.1 Neobacillus drentensis | reverse complement strand
CTACGTGACCGAGTTCAATAGTTTCCCTCGAGTTCGGTCACATAGAACCTTTCTACGTGACTAGGTTCAGTAGTTACCCACGTGACCGAGTTCAATGGTTACCCTCGGGTTCGGGCACATAGAACCTCTCTACCTGACCAGGTTCAGTGGTTACCCTCGGGTTCGGGCACGTAGAACCATCCAAATTATTACTTTAAAAAAAAGAACGTCCCCTATTAAAAGGAACATTCTTCTCTATTACATAACTCGCTTAAACATTTTCTCCATCTCATAGATCGAATAATGAACAATTATCGGTCTGCCATGTGGACAGGTAAAAGGATCAGAAGCTTTTCTTAGGTCATCCAAGAGAGCTTGGATTTCGTCATTTCGTAAATGGCGATTTGCTTTAATCGATGCCTTACAGCTCATCATAATCGCTGCTTCCTCACGAAGTTTCTTAATATCTACCTTTTTCATTAATAGTAGCTGTTCGATCATCTCTTCAATAATCTGCTTTTCTTCCCCTTTTGGAAACCATTGCGGATGGGATCGGACAATAAAACTATTTAACCCAAATTCCTCAAGAAAAACCCCGACCTTTTCGAGTTCAATCTGATATTCGTTGATTTTCAAGAATTCATCCGTCGAATATTCAAAGGTTAAGGGCACCAGCATTTCTTGTAGCTCGGGATGAACCTGACCTACTTTTTCCCGAAAATATTCATACTTTAACCGCTCCTGGGCAGCATGCTGATCAATGATATACAGCCCATTTTCATTCTGAGCAAAAATGTAGGTTCCATGCATTTGCCCGATCGGATATAAGCGTGGAACTCTACTCTCCGCCACACTAGTATTAGGTTCTATCTCATCTTCATGGTGTTCAATGACAAGGTCCTCTTCAACAGGTTCTTCTTGGGTATCACTAAAAGGGTTAATAGAATGCCAGTTATCTTTTTCCTCTACTCCGGCTATTTCCAGCTGGGGAGGGACTTTTGTAAAAGGTGTTTTCACCGGCACCTCTAGCCATGGACGTTTCTCATGAACGATTCCTGTTGATTCTGGACGGTACCACTCCAATTCATTTCGTTCAGTTGGAGGTGGTGTTCCTTCATCTAGGGCTAACGAAGTCTGTTCTTCCTTCGGAGCAACCTTTTTCACTGCTGTATAGGCTGTCGGGATCAGGATTTTCGATTTAAACTCTTCTTTTATCATTGTTGTAACTAATGCATTCAATTCCGCTTCTTTACTAATGCGAACCTCCATTTTCGAAGGGTGAACATTGACATCAACAAGTAAAGGGTCCATTACAATATTAAGGAGGACAATTGGGAACCTCCCGATTGGAAGCAACGTATGGTATCCTTCTTGGATCGCCTTGGCTAATGGATAGTTTTTTATAAAACGGCCATTAATCATCGTTGAAATATAGTTTCTTGACGCTCTGGTTACCTCTGGCATTGAAGCAAATCCAGTAATTTTGTAATCGAGCGATTGGCCGGAAATAGGCACAAGCTGTTTGGCGATCGCCATTCCGTAAATGGATGCCAGCACCTGACGAACATCACCGTTTCCATTTGTTTGCAGCAGTTTCCTGTCGTTATGAATGAGGCGAAAGGCAATCTCTGGGTGGGAAAGCGCGAGACGATTGACGACGTCCGTGATATTTCCAAGTTCGGTATGAATCGTCTTCATATACTTCAAACGAGCCGGTGTGTTGAAAAATAAATCAGTAATCGTGATATCAGTGCCACGTCTGCTCGAAGCCTTCTCAAATATTTCGACTTTGCCACCTTCAATGACCAAGCGGTTTCCGGCTCCTTCACCCGTAGAAGTTTTCATCTCGAGCCTAGAAACAGAGGCGACACTTGGCAGGGCTTCCCCTCGGAAACCAAGTGTCCTGATTCGGAACAAATCATTTTCATTCTTTATTTTTGAGGTGGCATGGCGTTGAAAGGCGAGTAAAACATCCTCTTCCTCGATCCCATACCCATTATCGGTAATGCGGATTTTCGCAAGTCCTGCTTCTTCTACCTCAATTTCAATTACTGTGCTGCCAGCATCTATTGAATTTTCAACCAGCTCTTTTACCACAGAAGCAGGGCGCTCAACTACTTCCCCCGCTGCGATTTTATTCGATAGGGCATCATCTAATTGAATAATTTTACCCATGCGATTCACCCCTTACTTTAACTTTTTCTGGAACTCATACAACATGTTGATCGCTTGAAGTGGTGTTAAATCTAATATATCTAATTCCTTCATTTTATCTATCACACGTTTCTCTTTAGAGGACAGTTCTTGTTTTTTCACATCTTTCGGTTCATCGAAGAAAGATAATTGGGCAGGTTGTTCCTGAACTTGCTCCACCTTAACTGCTTCCGTTTTCGGCTTGACTTCCTGGGTATCAGACTGCTCAAGTGCTGTTAATATTTCATTAGCACGGCTGATTAAGTCTGAAGGCAGCCCCGCCAACTGGGCAACATGAATACCGTAACTCTTGTCAGCTGGTCCTTCTTTTATTTTATGAAGAAAAACGACTTTTCCATTATGCTCAATCGCACTGACATGGATGTTTTTTAACTTGATCAATTCTTCCTCTAAAACCGTTAATTCATGATAATGGGTGGAAAAAAGTGTCTTCGCTCCAATATTGGTGTGAATATATTCAATGATCGCTTGAGCAAGGGCCATTCCATCATAAGTCGAAGTCCCACGCCCAATTTCATCAAACAAGATTAAGCTGTTTTGCGTGGCATTTGAAATCGCATTTTTGGCTTCGAGCATTTCAACCATAAAAGTACTCTGACCTGAAATTAAATCATCAGCTGCACCAATGCGGGTAAATACTTGATCAAAAATCGGCAGTACTGCTTCGGAGGCTGGGACGTAACAGCCGATTTGGGCTAATATCGCGACCAAAGCGATTTGGCGCATGTAGGTACTTTTCCCTGACATATTCGGACCCGTGATTAATAAGACTTCACGTTCGCTGTCCATAAAGCAATCATTAGGAACATATTCCTGTGCGTTCAGTACCTTTTCAACCACTGGATGACGGCCTTCCTTTACGACGACACTGCCTTCCATTGAAAACTGTGGTTTTACATAGTGGCGGTCCTCACTTACTTGAGCGAAGCACTGCAGAACATCTAGTTCACTAACCGTTTTTGCCAAGGCTTGTAAACGTGGAATCTGTTCCTTTATAATCTCGCGAATTTCTGTAAACAATCCATATTCCAGTTCACTACTTTTTTCTTCTGCTTGTAAAATTAATGCTTCTTTCTCTTTTAAATCTGGTGTAATAAACCGTTCCGCATTGGATAACGTTTGTTTCCGCTCATACTGCCCTTCTGTTAAAAGATGCAGGTTTGCACGAGTAATCTCAATATAGTAACCAAAGACGCGGTTATAGCCAACCTTTAGTGACTTGATACCGGTTTTCTCCCGTTCTTCTCGTTCCAGCTGGGCAATCCATGATTTCCCGTTCCGACTTGCATCACGGTACTGATCAAGCTGGGCATTGTACCCGTCACGAATTATATTTCCTTCTTTTAAGGAAAGCGGTGGATTTTCAACAAACGCCTGCTCCAAAAGATCAGTAATTTCTTCACAAGGATCAAGAAGTTCAGCGATTTGGTCTACCTTTTCATTCTTCATGCCATTAAGGATTTGTTTTAAGTACGGCACCTGCATTAATGAACGCTTCAATTGGACCAAATCACGTGCATTGATATTGCCAAAGGCTACTCTTCCAGCTAATCGTTCTAAATCGTAAACTTCTTTTAACTTTTCACGAAGTTCCTGACGCTCAAAATAATAAGACAGCAGAACTTCCACTATAGATTGACGAGATACAATTTCATTTTGACTGATTAACGGACGGTCGATCCAGTGCTTTAACATCCTGCCGCCCATCGCGGTCATCGTCTCATCAAGCAGCCATATTAATGACCCTTTTTTCCCTTTGGAACGAATTGTTTCCGTTAATTCAAGATTACGCTTTGAATAATAATCTATTTTCATAAATTGATGGATTTGATAGGTGGTGACTGGCTGAAGATGGTCAAGACTTCTTTTTTGTGACCGGTATAAATAATTAAAAAGCCGCGCGATTGTTACCTTTAATTTTTCTTGATTCAAATCTTTAAGCAGATGAGAAAAATTCATATCTATTGAACTATTATCTTCAAATGAAATCGCTAGAACGTCGCGTTCACGAAGTTTCTTTTGCCATTCTCCGTCAAAATTGCCAGCGACAACTACTTCTTTTGCACTTAAGACAGCTAATTCATTTAAAACTTCGTCAAAATTATTGGATAGAAGTGTTACTCGGCTTTCACCGGTTGAGATATCATTGTAGGCAAACCCATAGGTTTCATCATCAAAACTAGTAATCGAGGCAATATAGTTATTCTCTTTATCAGTTAATCCCTTACCCTCCATCACTGTGCCAGGTGTGATCAATTGGACAACTTCCCTTTTCACCATACCTTTGGTCAGCTTCGGGTCTTCCGTTTGTTCACAAATGGCTACCTTATGGCCTTTAGAAATCAGCTGTTCAATATAGTTGGCAGCAGCATGGTATGGAACACCGCACATCGGAATCCGGTCGTCACTCCCACCCTGTCTGCTTGTTAAGGTTATTTCTAATTCTTGTGATGCTTTAATGGCATCATCAAAAAACATTTCATAAAAATCGCCTAAGCGAAAAAATAAAAAGGCATCTTGGTAATCTGCCTTAATTGTTAAGTATTGTTGTATCATCGGCGTATATGCAGCCATAATGACCTCCACTATTTAAAGACTTTCGATTTTCTTCGACAAATTATTATAACACATTTCTAGAGGACATTATTAGGAAGAAAAATCCTAATTATAATCATGAGTAAACAGGATATAATTTATATTTGTAAGAGGTGTAAAAGCAAATCCATCGAATATAATTACATATAAGTAGAATTCTAAATTAGGAATCTTTTGAACAGGGGTGGTTAAATGGATGGAGTGTTTGGACGCAGTTTCAAAAACTATGATTTTGAAATGTTTTCAATCAGTCATATTGTAATTATTGCAATCTTACTCCTCATTTCTGTCTGCCTTTTCCTATTTAGAGATAAAATGAAAACAACTGAATGGAGACGAACGGAAATCGGGGTTGCTGTATCCCTAATCATAATAGAAGTTTCCTATCATTTATGGATGCTCATGACGGGAAGTTGGCAAGTCAGTCACGCCATCCCATTAGAATTATGCAGTATTAGTCTGATTTTAACCGTTATTTTATTGTTAACGAAGAAAAAAATAATCTATGAAATTTTATTATTCACGGCATTATTAGGCGCATCACAGGCATTACTCACACCATCATTAAATTATGACTTCCCGCATTTTCGGTTTTTCCATTTCTTTTATACCCATTTGATGGAAATCTGGGTGCCGCTTTATTTTACATGGGTTAAGGGATACCGACCAACAATCTGGTCTGTATTAAAATTATGTATCTTTTTGAATGTACTCATGCCGATTATTATGCTGATCAACAAACTGGTGGACGGAAATTATATGTTCTTAAGTCATAAACCTGACAGTGCAAGTTTATTAGATGTTTTAGGCCCCTACCCTTGGTACATTTTATCACTCGAAGGTTTATTAATTGGGCTAAGTTTGATCGTCTGGTTGTTATTTCGTGAAAAAACTGCAAAAAGAATCGAAGTGGCCAGAAACTTTCCGTTCCAATAACACCAACTTTTTTATTGACCTTTTGCCATTAACAAATTATAATAAATAACGTTCCTAATATGTGTCTCAGTAGCTCAGCAGGATAGAGCACGATCGAATATGCTTCATTGATTTACTTCAGCGTACTGATCGAGCTGCTACTTGAATAATCTTTCTGAGATCAGGACGACACTTCTAATTGTGTGTTCGGAACAAAGTATTTTCCTCTTCATTTGTCTCAGTAGCTCAGCAGGATAGAGCAACAGTTTCCTAAACTGTAGGTCGGAGGTTCGAATCCTCTCTGGGACGTACTCATTAGAAAAACGCTATGTATCGCGGTTTGTCATCCGTCAATCAATACGGTGACAATGCGGTGACATGGCGTTTTTTTTGTAGTCTGTAGGACGTGGTTTTTGACGCTGTAGGACATCGAGTGGTGAACGTAGGACACTTGCGGCTGAATTACAGAAGGGGCTAAAACCATATGAAACGTAAGTTTATTTGCGAAAGAGGGGCCCCAGCAGCGCCACAAGTCCGAAAGCCTCGGGAAGTCTTATATACCATTGAGGAGGCCATCGAAATCTTTATTCGCGCTAAAACAGCGGAAGGAGTACGGCCGGGAACACTTACTGGATACCACGATATTTTCCGTTATTTTCGGCAATGGTTAGACATGGACATCACGAATGTTAATGAAATTACCGCGGACAATATACGCGACTATATTAATTACCTTCGCACGGAAAGAACGCCTCAACGGAAGCGCAACGGTAAAGGATTATCTGTACACACTATTAATATACGGATTCGTGGACTGAGTACTATGTTTCGTTTTCTGTTTAACGAAGGAATAATTCAGAATAATCCCATGCAGAATATTTCACAAGTGCGCGACGATGCCCATGATGAGGTGCCAGGCAAACCTGACGAGCAAATAGAAGCTATCCTCGCCTCTTATGACGATAGGCAGTTCGCACAATGGCGTGATAAGACTCTAATACTACTACTACTCGACACTGGCCTTCGGATCGGTGAGGCACTGTCATTAACCGCATCTCAAATTGATTTCAAAGACTTAACTATAATCGTTCCGTCTAAAATCTCAAAGAATCGTAAGTCCCGCGAGATACCCATTAGCCGAGAGGTCGCTAAGAGAATGCAGCTTTTAGATGGAACGCAGCAGTATTTCGGTGAGGACGCTCAGTTGTTCGTGAACGCTTATGGTGAGGATTTTACCGACGATGTCATCTGTCGTAGGTTAAATCGATTAAAGCGTAAATTAAACATAACGAAGCTCCACCCGCATATGTTCCGCCATAATTTTGCGCGGAATTATGTATTAATTGGCGGAGATATATTCACCCTTCAAAGGATACTCGATCATGCGGACATACAAACTACGCGAAAATATGTTCAGATGGACAATGAGCATATTCGCGAGCAACATAATAAGTTTTCGCCTGTTCGCAATATTATGAAGCGTAATGGCATTCGAACGTAAAAAAAAGCCGTCCGAAATTGGGCGGCCTTAATCAAAGAACGCAGAAACCGAAATATCTCCGTCTTTACTTTCCGTACTATACCACTCTTGACCTTCATACTCTTCTAATTCCGCATGATGATGCCATTTTTTCACTTTAGAGACTTAAATAACTATATTTTACATAAAAGTAATTACTCTCGTCTTTCTTGGTTTGAAATATCCTCTTTCGTTTCATCCCAATAAAAAGCACCCGATTATTCGGATGCATACTTAATTATTCCATGTAAATAAACCGAGTATTCTCGCTGTACACATTCTCTTAACTTGATTTTTCCTTCACTTTCTAATTCTCCAACCCATTCTTCAATCTTTTTTTCATCTTCTTTTGTAGCTTTAGGAATCTCTGTTGAAAAGAAATTACCTCGACTTGCATTGTGTAGATTTTTTAATAAACCAACTTTATTCATTGGGTCATCCCCTTTATCTATTATTTTCGACATATAGGAGGTTTTCTCCTTTGATATCAATAATTTTCTCGAGTTTTCTTATTCAGCTAACTGGTGCTTTTGTTAAATTACAGAACCTGACTTTAGTTTCGAAATGTACGTAGGGAACGAGAAAGAGGGTTATATTTCCGGACTAGTCAAAACAGGTGAAAAAGCTCAACTTCGTTACGAAGAGATGTTGGATGGTCAAGTTTTCTTTAATTTACAATAAAATTTATTTAAAAAAACAGCAAGATAACTTCTGCTGTTTTAAATTTGAATAATAGATTCATAATCAGTATAAAGAATTGTCCGTTAATTCTGCTGTGTTTTTTGTATACAATTGTCTTAAGTTATCTGTAAACGCAAGCGATCGCATGTACTAACGTAACAATAATGAACAAGCAGCAACTTAAGTACTATATTAAAGGTAACCTAAGAAAGCGCAAATTAACCCGCGGCTTTTTTAGGTTCACGCACTTAAATCGACATGCCGCTTGCATTTCGTACGCCGATTCGTGACGTTGAGCCGTCAGACCTGCCGTAAATTAAAAAAGCATCGCGAGGTCCGGCCGGATGTGTTCCCGAAAAATCGTTAATGACCAGGTCCGAGCCAGCAACATCCTCCGCTACTAATTCTTCACTATCTTCGCTACCTACCGAATAAAAAGCATACACCAATATCACGGCCATACCGCCCGAAATAAAGCTGATCCAACTCACTAAACGTCCTCCCATCCGCTCAATACGAAGTTCAGCTCACCGTTATTGTTAACGACAACTACGCGGTAGATTGCTCATCAATACTAATTGATATTTAACCTTAAACTTCATACTTTGATGCTAAAAAAAACAACAATACATAGGAAAGCATAAGTGTCTCGAATATTAAAAACATGATAAATGCACCTTTAACCTTTCGGTGAATCAACCAAGGTATGAAATTTGGTATTGCATGCAAGATACACAGAAATCTAAAATTCGACCAGTTTGCACCATCTTCTGAATCAGTCAAAAGCATACCGGTTGGTAGAAAAAATAACATCAATGCACCTACATTAAAAAATATGAATGTCAAAATCCCTTTTTTCATCATCTCTCTCCTTCGCCATGGAAGTCTACCGTAGCCCCACTTCCCTTCATAAGTATTTCGATTGCTTACGGCTAGTTCCTGCGAGTAATTACGACAGTTATGTGACCACCTAGTTTGAAAAATATTGCGCTAATTGAAAACGTCAAAAACCCACCTTTTTGCCAGGCAGGTTGGGGGTCTGTGGGTTTTGTTGGATATAAACGTATATCTAAATCAATCCGATTGTATAACGTATTCAAGATTATTACGTAAAAGATTTATATCGAGTAATAATGTGGATATACAAACCGCGTCATACCAACGTTTGTTTACTACGAAATATTATCCGTTATGCAATATCTTATACATCCGCATACCTACGCCCTTTGCCTCGCCAGTAGCTCCGTTATTTCCCAGCGTTTATGTATAATGAATGAAGGTTCATATTACGGAAAGCTGCGCGTTAAGCTAGCGATCGGGCCACGTTTCGACAACCCATTGAGTTTGACAAGTGCTCATCCCCGTACGCGGATTCGCTGATGATTAATCTGATTGTAAGGTATAGACTTTTCGGGCATTCTAGAATTAGGAGGTGCTCTCATGTCTTGGTGGATATACACTCATTTTATTAACACTATTTGGTTTCTTATGTTTATGATGTCGATTCCAGGTGCTTTTGGACTTTATTTAATTTATTCAAATATAAAACAAAATAAGCAAGATAACGAGGATAGTCAAAATCAATAGCCCCGCGGTTATCTTAAATATTACGCCACCTTACCCGCCCCTATCGCAATATACAGAGTTCCTTCTATTACATATCCGAGTATTCAACTAGGTAATGTCTGTGTTAATCTACGACAGTAACTGCGCACACATCTTCGAATGCCACCCGTTCATATTCGCCAGGCTTTTACTAGCGAAGACATAACGTAAAGTTTCCTAAACTGTAGGTCGGAGGTTCGAATCCTCTCTGGGATGTAAAGCCTTTAAAACACTGATATTATCGCATTTCTGTCGGATTTTACTTTCCGGTAAGAGATCATTAATATCAGTGTTTTTTTGTCTGACTGTAGGGCTTGTATAAATGTATATAAAGGATACCGCATTGTAGAACGAGGACCTAAAGCTAGGTAAAAAGCCCCTAACAAAAAGGGGCTCTAAGGTGGAATGTTTATAAATTATCTTTTTTACTAGCACCATTTTTAAGAAGTCGATTTAAAAATCTTTTAGATATTATATTGACTAATGAAATTATTACGAAGCCTAAGAAAAATACAACGTATCCCCATAATCCCACGATAGCATCTTGAAATTCCATGTTACCTCTATTAGTAATTG
>NZ_JBALOS010000057.1:79816-80005 GCF_036962765.1 Neobacillus drentensis | reverse complement strand
ATCTCATTAACATATAACTATTCGCTTATATACTAAAACATCATTCCATTGATTTCAACCGTTCGAATGTAAAGTTTTTGTTAATAGAAAGGATTGAAAACCGAAGCTATCATTTCTTCTTTTCGTCAAAACCCTTTGAGGAGGCGGCACGATGGACATAATTCTCCTTGGGTGCTGGGGTTTTGTCTT
>NZ_JBALOS010000057.1:35531-79597 GCF_036962765.1 Neobacillus drentensis | reverse complement strand
AGCGGTACGATGGACAAAATTCTCCTCTGGTGCTGGGGTTTTGTCTTTCGGGAGCGGTACGATGGACAAAATTCTCCTCGGGTGCTGGGTTTTGTCTTTCGTGAGCTTCCGATGGTCAAAAAACTGCTCTGATGCATGTGATTTTTCCTTGGGAAGCGGTGTCCTTCACCTAATAGCCAAAGAGATACAGTACTGGACAAAAAAAGCATACTCAGCTCGCTCTCAAGAGAACGAACTAAGTATGCATTAAGAACTTTTCACATCAGAATAGGTAAATTCTAAAATACAGGCAATTATGTCCGCCCTGAAGTCCCTCCTATTTTTTCGAAAGCCCCTCAACATCTATAAAAGGTGTGGCTCCGCCTGTGACGCTTGGCAGGTGGCCATCCCATTTTTCGAGGGCTTTTTCTTGGACTTCAATTTGCTTTAATTGGATCAATTCCTCGGTTACTTCTTGTTTTTTCAAACGTAAAGCTTCGGCCTCTGCTCCTGCTTGGGCAACCTTTTGCTCGGCTTCGATTTTGACTCGTTCAAGATCTCTTTTTGCTCGTAATGCATTTTGTTCAGCGGTTTGCTTCGATTCAATTGCTTTATTGAATTCCTCACTAAAGGCAAATTCTTTGATATTAATATCTTCTAGAATCATATAATATTTTGTTAATTTACTTGCCAGCATATCTTTCACCTTCGCCGATACTTCCGGCCGTTTCGATATTAATTCTTCTGCCGTGTACTGCGCGGTGATCGCCTTTAGTGATTCTGCAATCGCAGGGTCAACGATTCGGGTACGATAATCCAAGCCGATTTCTTGATAGAGCTTATTCACCGCTTCCGGATCAGCAGAATAGTTAACCGCCACCATCGCTGTGACCATTTGCAGGTCCTTTGAGGCAGCTGTCTGCGAACTTTCTTCTTTTTGGACCCGGACTTCAATCGGTTGAACGGTTTGAATAAATGGAATCTTAAAATGAAATCCTTCCGTTAAAATCGTCGGTTTAACAGCCCCTAATTGCAAAAGAACCCCTCGATATCCAGAATCCACGGTAGTACCAGAGAAAAAGGCAATCACGATAATAACAAGGGCAATTAAACCGCTTATTATAGGTTTCGTATAGTTCATTCTGATCACTCCCCTTTAGATAACCTTATGAAAATAGGTATCAATTTATACAGAGTAAAAAAGTGATCAGACCCCTTGTTAGAAGACCTAGTTGGTTGGTTCCCCTCGCCTGGCGCCAACTATCTTCACATTTCTAGCCGTCATTTATACACGCGAACCCTAATTCTTCCCCATCCTTTTGTATTTAGGTTTATACTGGAAGTTCACAAAATGAATGCTTGTGGCAACAAATAGCATCCCGACAATCAGTGTATAGGTCACCGTTTCCCCCAAGAAAAGGACTCCGAGGAGAACAGCAACAATAGGAATGAGAAACGTATATGAACCAACTTTGCTTGCCTCACCAGCATTGACAAGCTTGTAGTAAAGGATGTATGCATAGGGTATGCCAATGGTCGCACCAAAACAGAGCCCCAATACGTAATATCGATTCCATTCGATTGCAGACCAGCTTTCAAACACGGTTCCGGTACATATGAGGAAAATGCCTCCAATGACACATTGAATCGCCACCATCCAAAATGCATCCACTTCTTTGCTTACTTTCTTTACGTAGATAACACCTAACGCCCAACTTACCGCTGTTAGTAGCCCGAATGTAACCCCGATTGCTGAGACATGAACGGTCAAACCATCCACACTAACGACTGCTATCCCAACAAATCCGAGCAACAAACCAATGATTTGGATTGGCGATAAATGTTCACCTAGGAACAGCCAAGCGAAAAGGCCAAGTAAAATCGGCTGAAAATAAACAAGAACTGAAAACAATCCACCCGGTAAATAGAGCAAACCTAACGTCTGAAGCCCGAAAAAAAGGATTGAGTTAAAGAAAGCCGCTATAAAGTACTTCTGCCAGTTATTCCGCCAATTTATCGCCTTCCGCGTCTTCCAAATAATGAGTGTCAACAAGATTCCGCCTAAAATTGAACGCAGTCCTGCATAAAGCAATGGCGGTGAATAAGGTACAGCTAATTTATTGATCGGCCAGCTGGCGCCCCAGATCAAAATGAGCACGAAAAGCGCAGCCATCGATTTTGTAGACATATTCTCCATCCCCTTTTCAACGACAAACAAGCAGGTCGAAATCGTCACCGCAAAGTTCAAAGAGACGACGCACTGATGCATCGCCTCACTCTAGTAAAATACTTGCAGACTCTGCTTATCGCAGTTTCTTCTAATTTACTATAAAATATTTAGTCTATTTTCAATAGAATATACGTTTCATAACACACTGAAAGCTTCATCTTTTATATCACTAATGAACATACATCCTGGTGCATGAGTAATCATGATAGAAGGCTTACTTTCCATCGCAACTGCTTGAGGAGTTACCCCACAGGCCCAAAATACCGGGATCTCCCCTTGTTTCAAAGACACAGCATCTCCAAAATCAGGTTTTGAAATATCCATGATGCCTATTTCGCTTGGATTTCCGATATGGATTGGCGCACCGTGTACGGCAGGAAAACGAGACGTAATCTGAATTGCACGGATGGCATCCTCCGGTGTCATTGGCCGCATACTAACCACTGTCGGCCCTTCAAACATGCCGGCTTTTTTGCACTTAATATTCGTTTTGTACATCGGTACGTTACAGTTTTCCTCGATATGTCTGACCGGAATACCGCTCTCAAGGAGTGGTGTTTCAAATGTAAAACTGCAACCGATTAAAAAGCCAACCATGTCGTCTTCCCAATACTCGGTAATATCTGCGACTTCCTCTGTAAAAACACCATCTCTGTATATACGATATTTCGGGATATCTTTACGGATATCTGCATCTTTGGCAATCAAAGCAGGAACAAACGAGCCAGGCTCCGTCACATCCAATAAAGGACATGGCTTCGGATTCCGTTGACAAAACAGCAAAAAGTCAAAGGCATGCTCTTTTTTTAAGATAACCAAGTTCGCTTGTGTATTTCCTTTTGACATTCCTGCAGTCGGTCCTGTAATCTCTTGCTTCCGAATCAGCTCTCTTATTTTTTGCGGCTCCAACGTTGCATAGTTCCCCATAATGATCCCTCCTAAATCAGCAATCTTATAAAATTACTTAAAAATCAAAGGTAATTGTTCAATCAATGTCACTACACTCAAATACCCCATGACCACAACAACAAATCCACCGGGAATCGTCAACCATAGCGGATGCTTGTACTCACCAACGATACTTTTCTTGTATGCGGCAACTAATAATGTTCCTAAACCTAGTGGCAAAATAAGTGCATTCAATGCTCCAACGATAATCAAGATCGTTACTGGCCTTCCAACAATGGCAAATGTCGCGGTTGAAATAATGATAAATGCAATAATGACCCAATTTTGGTATTTCTCAATGGTTGGATGAAACGTGCGGATAAATGAAACCGACGTATATGCCGCCCCTACAACAGATGTTACCGCCGCAGCCCACATGATTACACCAAACATACGATAACCGACGTCACCTGCAGCTAGTTTGAACACCGAAGCTGGCGGATTTGCTGGATCAATCGCTAATCCTTTTGTTACAACCCCAAGAACAGCCAAGAATAATGCCACACGCATAATACCGGTAACGAGAATCCCTGTAACAGAGCTTTTTGTAACTGCTGGCAAAGCTTCAACACCTTTGATACCCGCGTCTAATAGACGGTGTCCGCCTGCAAACGTAATATACCCTCCTACCGTACCTCCAACAAGCGTAACGATAGCAAACATGCTAATCTTTTCCGGCATAAACGTATTCACAATCGCCTCTCCAACCGGCGGTGCTGTCGTAAATGCAACGTACAGCATGAGGAGGATCATAACTAGCCCTGCGATTTGCGCGAATTTGTCCATCGCTTTACCTGCTTCTTTTACGACAAAAATAAAGATTGCTAACAGTGCACTAATCACTGCACCTGTAATGGGGTCCCATCCAAGCATGGCATTCAGACCCAATCCAGCACCAGCTACGTTTCCGATATTAAACGCTAAACCGCCCATGACGATAAGTACTGCCAAAACAACTCCGAGTCCAGGGAACACTTTGTTGGCAATTTCTTGTCCACGCAACCCTGAAACAGCAATGATTCGCCAAATGTTCATTTGCGAAAAGATGTCTAATAATAATGAAATTAAAATAACAAATGCAAAGCTTGCAGCCAATTGCTGTGTAAATACAGTCGTTTGTGTCAAAAATCCAGGTCCAATCGAGGAAGTGGCCATTAAAAAGGCCGCACCGAGTAAGACACTTCTACTTACCTTCTTTTTCCCCGAAACGTTGACTTGTTTTTGTGTAGCATCAAATTTAGGATTTTCCATAGTAAACCTCCCAGTTGCTGATTGCATTTACAGTAATATTATTCTTTTCTAACGTTTCGTTAATATATTTTGCAAAGGGTAGTGCATGTGCACCATCACCGTGAATACAAATCGTATCTGCACGCAGCAAAACTTCTGTTTTTTGCTGGGAAACTACTTTTCCTTTCGTCACCATTTTCACAATTTGCGCGACAGATTGTTCTTGATCTGTAATCATCGCATCCATTTGTGAGCGCGAAGTCAAAGACCCGTCCGCTTGATACGTGCGATCTGCAAATACCTCATGTGCAGTTCGTAAACCGATCTTCTCGCCTGCTTTTGTCAATTCACTGCCGGAAAGGCCGAATAATATCAATGATGGGGAAATGTCATAAACCGCTTGTGCAATTGCTTCAGCAAGTTTTGGATCCTTTGCAGCCATATTGTACAAAGCACCATGGGGTTTTACATGCTGCATTTTTTCATTGAACGTCATTAAAAACCCTTGCAATGCCCCAATTTGGTACACGACCATGTCATATCCTTCTTGAGGTGTAATGGCCATTTCCCTTCGCCCGAATCCGTTTAAATCTGGCAAACTAGGATGGGCTCCAATTTTTACACCATTGGAAATTGCCATCTTCACCGTTTCTCTCATCACACTTGGATCTCCGCTATGAAAACCGCAAGCAATATTTGCAGAAGTAACGTATTTCAAAATTTCTTCCTGTTCCCCAAGCTTGTAACGGCCAAAACTCTCCCCTAAATCACAATTCAAATCCACTTGAAACATTTTTCTCCCCTCCATCTGATCACTCGTCCACATTGCAAAAAGCGCTTTCATCTTTATTTAGTTTCGAAATTCGGAACTTTAGTTTTGAAACTTAAACCAATTCTAGCATAAATATTTTCAATTGAATATAATTATATGAAAATTATAAATATCATAATATTCCATATTTCTAGACTTGTATTTAAATTTGAATAAACTATAATAATTGTATTATCCGTTTAACAGAACTTAGTTACCGAAATTCGAAACTTCGAGGAGCTGTTTATAATGGCCCATCAGAAAAATAATATTAATATACGGCCTTTAGGGGATTCTGCGCTTGTGATTCAATTAGGCGATGGAATAAGCCCCACCATCCATGAAAAAGTGAAAAATCTATCCAACTTATTGGAAAAAAAGCCGTTTATAGGTTTGATTGAATCTGTACCGTCTTATAATAGCTTGACAATTTATTACAATCCTGTTGCCGTCTATTTGTCCACCCCTGACAAAGAAGCATCAAGTCCTTATAGAAAAGTAAGCACTTTCATTTTGGCGTTACTAGATAAATTAGGAACGAGTGAAAAACCCGAACAACGATTAATAACCATCCCAGTCTTGTACGGAGGAGAGTATGGTCCAGATTTAGAGTATGTAGCAACGTATCACGGACTTTCTGTTGAAAAAGTAATTCAAATTCATTCGTCAAATGATTACTTAGTTTATATGATTGGCTTTGCGCCAGGGTTTCCGTTCATGGGGGGAATGGACGAAAGAATTGCAACACCACGTAAGGATTCACCCCGCCTAGCCATCACACCGGGTTCTGTTGGAATTGCTGGTAAACAAACAGGCATCTACCCGCTGGAAACACCGGGAGGATGGCAAATTATCGGCCGCACCCCGCTTGATTTGTTTCTTCCAGAACTTTCACCGCCAACGATGTTACAGTCTGGAGATAAAATTCGATATGTACCGATTACTCATGAAGAGTATGTTGCCTATAAGGAGATGAAACAATGAGCATAAAAGTGCTTCATCCTGGATTATTGACTACGATTCAAGATTTAGGGAGATTCGGTTCACAAAAATTTGGGGTACTCGTAAGTGGAGCAATGGATCCCATTTCTCTTAGAGTGGCAAATTTACTCGTTGGAAATAACGAAGGAGAAGGCGCACTTGAAATTACACTTTTTGGGACAACCCTCGAATTTGAAACTAATAAGTTAGTTGCGATTACAGGCGGTGATTTACAGCCTACTATTGACGGAAAAGAAGCACCGATGTGGCGGCCAATCCTGATTCGTAAAGGTTCTATTTTAAAATTTAAATCCGCCATTAATGGATGCAGGGCGTACGTGGCATTCGCTGGCGGAATAGATGTTCCCGAAGTTATGGGAAGTAAAAGCACTTATCTTCGTGCAGCTATTGGAGGGCTTCACGGCAGAGCATTACAAAAAGGGGATGTGTTTGAAAGCGGAACCTTCAATAGACTCAGTCGGGCATTCGTTCATCAGCTAGAACGAATGACTACTCATTTTACATGGTCAGTCAACCATACAGAATTTATTTCATTCAATAAAACACAAACGATTAGAGTTTTACGAGGGGCTGAGTTCGAGCGTTTCGACACCTCTAGTCAACAAACGTTTTTTTCAAACCGCTATACCTTAACAACTCAGGCGGATCGGATGGGCTATCGGTTGGAAGGCGAATCACTCCACTTATCAGAGAGGTTTGAGTTGTTATCAGAAGGGGTTACGTACGGGACCATTCAAGTACCTTCAAACGGACAACCGATTATTTTAATGGTTGATCGACAAACGACAGGAGGATATCCTAAAATCGGTCAAGTCATTTCCATCGATCTACCTTGTTTGGCACAGATGCAACCCAACTGTACCATTGAATTCAAGGAAGTTTCACTTGAAGAAGCAGAATTAGAACTAATCATGCAAGAGCAGATGCTCCGTAAGTTAGCGTTGGGCATTCGCTTTAAAGCGCTTTATGAATAGAGGACATGGGCAGATGAAGGAAACGATCTGACATCTTTTTAAACGGCGGATTCACATGAAATACCTTGAAACGTACATGGTAAAACAAGAAGTATAATATGTAGCTTCAAATCATAATAACGGGGCGATCGCTACATCAAACAGTGTTGATGCAGAGACCGCCCCGTTCTTTTTATTTCGTATAGCCTAAACGCATGGATATTTCCTCTGCAACTTTTTTCACTTTCTTCGCATAGTTCTCAATGTTCTCACCCTGATAATTTGCTTCGATACCTGCGATACTTATGCCCGCAATCACTTCACCTTTGTGATTAAAAATGGGTGCGGCAATGGCAGAGGTATGGTTTTCCAATTCAGAATGGCTGATTGTAAATCCATCTACTCTCGCCTGTTTTATCGTCTCAAAAATTCTCTCTTTGTCAGTAATTGTACCTTGCGCAAACGTTTTGAGCTCAGTTGATTCGAGATATTCTTGCACTTCCGAATCAGGTAAAAAGGACAAGATCGCACGTGAACATGCCCCAGCATAAAGGGGACTTTTCCTTCCAATCGCAGTATACAGACGGACCTTTTGTTTTGTGTCAATTTTCTCGATATAGATAGCTTCATTCCCTTCTCTAACAATCAAGTTAATTGCTTCCTTAATATCATTATGTAATTCATTCATAAATGGATAGGCAATCTGACGTATATCAATCCTTGCCAAAACCAGATGGCCAAATTTGAGAAACAAGAGTCCAAGTCTGTACTTAGAATCACTTCCTTTTTCAACGAACCCCATTTCCTCTAACGACACGAGCATTCGATAGACTGAAGTTTTGGGAATCCCCGATAGATTAATAATTTCTTGAAATGATAATTCGGTATGCTCTATAAATAGATTTAATACATCCATCGAACGGACAACTGTTTTGTTTTTGTTGTGCATAAATTGTAATCTCCTTCTCAAACACCATTCCACAGTATAGCGAGATTATGGCGCTAAAATACGCCTAAAGTATCCCATATAAAAATAATTCTACACGATAAACTCAGACATTCAAACATGAACTACTTAATAAAAAAAGCGTAAAGACCCTGATCACGGAATCTTTACGCTTTATTATTAGCCAATGTAGATATTCAAGTATGCGAAACGATCAATTCACAATTCCCGTCTACTTCAAATTCGCCAAATCCCACAGGGATGATCAGATGAGAACCCTTCTTCAATCCATATGGCTGACCATTATGAAGAAGTGCTCCCTCTCCCTTAATGACGCTGAGCAGCAAATATTGATCCTTAAATGAGAAAGCAGCAGTTCCGCTAACCTCCCATTTGTAAACGGAGAAAAAGTCTGACTCCACAAACGTTGTAATCGTTACATTTTCAGCTTCCTGGACTTTAGGAGCAACCCCAGCATTTTGATGAGGCACTGTTGTCACATCAATTGCTTTTTCTAAATGCAGTTCGCGCAAATTCCCTTCCGCATCTCGACGGTCGTAATCATACACGCGGTAGGTTGTGTCAGAGCTTTGCTGCGTTTCTAAAACTAGCGTTCCTTCACATAAAGCATGGATGGTTCCGCTTGGAACATAGAAAAAGTCGCCTGGCTTGATTTTGACTCTACGCAGCAGCTCGTTCCATTTCCCATCATTAATTTGCTCGATTAATTCTTCTTTTGTTTTCGCATTATGGCCGAAGATCATGTCGGCTCCTTCTTTACAATCGAGGATATACCAGCATTCGGTTTTACCAAGATCCCCATTTTCATGAACCTTCGCATAAGAATCCTCAGGATGGACCTGGACGGATAAATCCATGTTCGCATCTAATATTTTCGTCAAAAGTGGAAAAACCTCTTCCTTCGGGTTTCCAAAAAGCTCGGGATGTTTACGGTATAAATCGTCCAATGCCATACCCGCATATGGACCGTTTTCCACAATAGATGGCCCATTGGGATGTGCGGAAATCGCCCAGCATTCTCCTGTTTGATCATTTGGAATGTTGTACCCAAATTCTGTTTGTAAGGCGGTACCGCCCCAAATTCGCTCTTTAAAAACTGGTCTTAAAAACAATGGTTGCATAATGATTACCTCCAGGCGTACGTTTATCGTTGATTTTCCTCTTGATATGCTTGATGAGCAAGCATGAGCGAGCCAGTAATTCCCGCATGATCACCTAAACCAGGACTTACAATATATCCAGCAAGTTCTGGCAATACCACATACTCATTTAAAAATTCCTGCAAATACTTATAAATAGAAGTAAACACCTGCTTTTGATTCATCACTCCCCCGCCAAGGATGATTTTTTTCGGCGAAAGAATCAGTACATATTGCATCAGGGCTTGGGCAATATAGTATCCTTCTAGGTCCCAAACTTCCATTCGATCAACAAGCTGATCTCCTTTTGCTCCCCAGCGCTCTTCAATGGCAGGACCAGCCGCTAGACCTTCTAAGCAATCGTGGTGATAGGGGCACTTCCCTCGAAACTCGTCATTTGGATGCCGTCTCACAAGAATATGCCCCATTTCAGGGTGTGAAAGTCCTTGAAGAAGCTTCCCTTGAACAATTGCTCCTGCCCCAATTCCAGTACCAACTGTAATGTACAAGCAGCTATCCAAACCTTTTGCCGCACCAAAGGTAACCTCTCCCAATGCTGCTGCATTTACATCTGTATTAAACCCAATGGGTACTGAAAATGCATCTCTTAATGATTGGACAAACGGATAATCCCTCCACCCTGGCTTCGGCGTAGAAGTAATATTACCGAATGTAGCACTTTCCGGATTCACATCAATGGGACCGAACGAACCCACACCAATTGCTTTTATAGGATATTGATTGAAAAATTCAACCACATTTGGCATCGTTTCCGCCGGTACTGTTGTTGGAATCTGAATACGTTCTACAATATTACCCTTTTCATCGCCAACAGCACAAACAAACTTTGTCCCGCCTGCTTCAATTGCACCCAACATACATAAATACCTCCAAATAAGAATTTCTACATTTCATTAGAACTAAGCACAGATCCCTTTTTTGATTTTCTCCAAATAAAATATAGGGTTGGAATCATGATGACATAGATAATCGGGAAAAGACTAAACGAGACAGGTAAAAGCAGGTCAAAATCAAAGTATTTTCTCATCGCTAAAAACAAAAATACTCCGATGATTCTTCCAACACCGAGTGGGATTTCTCGAATAATAATATAGTCCAAGCGCTTTACCTTGTACTCGGGGTCCTTTTCAATCGCTTCATAAATCATGGCACTCATCGAGGTGATAACCATATTTTGTGCTAATGGCGACACAATTCCAAATATAATCAATGATAGGAGGACAGGAAGGACGGATAACAATACAGAACTCAAAAATATACTTACCGATCCGATCGCATAAATGGCGAGACGATAGTTCGGATTAGAGAACTTAGCAAGTAGATAGAATGTAGCAATAGCCACAAGTTCAGCAGCCATATTATAAACTCCTAAACTCAATTCTCCACCAGCTACTTTGAAGGTAATCATCGTGACCAAGAAGGTTCCGTACACGCCTGATACAATCCCATCAGCAAACATTACCTTATACATCTTTTTCCATTCCTGTGATGGATTCTTGATGACATCCCAAAAATAACTTTTTGTTGTAATTGGCTTTCCCTTCACTTTTAGAGACGTTAAAAAGGATAGAAAAAAGAATACACAGGTTCCAATAAAAACGACATAATAACCCAGCATACCTTCTAATTGCGAGATGATGATCCCTGACAGAACCGGACCGAGCACACCTCCAATGGTAAATAGAATTCCTTGTACATATAAAAATTGATCCCGATTATCATTGGTTGTTAAGTCTAATACGGCCAAATGCATGCCGACATAATACAAGCTCATTGCCAATCCAGTTGAAAATCCTAACAACATGATATGATCACTTAATGTGTCATGAAATATAAGCATAATTAAATAGGTAATCAGATAAAAGACAAATCCTAAACGCATCGTAATCATCGGGCTCGTTTTCCTAGCCAGCCACCCGCAAAGGCCAAAACAAAAGATGATCGCGATCGACCAGTACAAGCTATAATAAGCTAGCAATGAATAGGTTTTATCCAATTTCCATAAGAAAACACTTTGAAAAACACCAGACAAAACGCCGCCAAAGGAAAATAAGGCATTCATCAGTAAATAAAACTTTAATTCCGTAGAAAAAGACTTAAAAATTTGAAGCATTCTTTGATCTCCTTTTGCAGAAGAGTCGGCCTTGAAGGATCGACAACTCCTACAACTAGACTAGTGGTTAATAATCGCTTTTGAAACTTTAAGATTAGGAAAGTCTGCCATTGCTTCTGGCAGCTCTTCGACAGTAAAACGATGAGATATGAGCGACTCGACATTCACCACTTTTTTAGCAATAAGTGAAATAGCTTCTTCATGAGTATAAGGGTTCACGAATGAACCCTTTATGGTAAGTTCTTTTGAAAAAATTTCAAATGGTGACACAGAAATAACAGTATCAGGCGCTGCTACTCCAAAAAGTAACACTTGACCGCCCTTTGCTGCTGATTTAACTGCCAATTCCATACTATCCGCTCTGCCCACACATTCAATCACAACATCTGCCTCTAGCTTAGACGCATTCATTGGATGGATCACTTCATCAGCACCCAGCTTATAAAGAAGCTCTCTTTTGTTCTCAGCAGGTTCACTTACAATGATAGAATCAACATATTGTTGTTTCACCAATTGCAAAAACAATTGTCCAATAAAGCCGCCGCCAATAATGAGTACCTTACTTAAGGGTGACAACTGAACCTTTTTAAAACCATGTAAAACACAGCCTAAAGGTTCAACCAGCGCAGCCTCTTCAAAAGTCATTTGGTCTGGGAGCTTGTAACAATTGGCATCGGGTACAACACAATACTCGCCCATACCGCCATCCCTTGTTACTCCTACCGCCTGAAGATAATTACATAAATGAGCCCGGTTGCTCCGGCAATACTCACATGTCCCGCAATAGATGTTCGGATCAATGGAAACACGGTCCCCTTTTTGAAGGGTTGATACTTCTGCACCGACTTCCACTACTTCACCTGCCAATTCATGCCCGAGGACAATTGGCGGCTGGACTTCAGCTGAACCGGGATGACCATGATAAATATGCTGATCCGTACCGCAAATTCCACAGCTTTTTACCTTTACAATGACCTCTTTGGGTGATGGTGAACGATAGTTCCAATCCATTACCTCTATTTGCTTTGTACCTTGCAAAACCGCCGCTTTCATTCGAATCTCCCCTCTGTTTTCACACTATTAATCGCCTTCACTCGTAAAGTTTCCCAAGGAACGTCTTTCCCCTCAGCCTGTCCGACCTTAATCGTTCTGCTCTCATTTGGCAGTAAATCAAAGAAATTATCCTCGATTACAAGCTGCTCTATATCCATTTCAATGGTGACCATTCGCGCGAGCATATTCGTGGAAACAGTTAACTCATTTTTCTCACGGTCAATCGAAACAGTTACTTCAGACTCTTCCAATCTCAAGTCCCTTTGATCGCGGAAATAGTAGAAGTTTTCATCGGTTTTATTACTTTTTGAGCGAATGACGATAACGGCCTCTTCTGGCTGCAGACCACTAAGGGCTTCCTGTTCTAAAACAACATCTACTTGCTGCGAAACATTGGCTTGCACCAAAACCGTCCATTGCTTTGAAAATACTTTTTCGCCATTAAATTGATAAACGGCCAGTTCAATTTCATCCTCATAGGTCTCCAACCGGTCATTTACCACCCAAATAGACATATCTTTACCTGGTTCATGAGCTAGCGTTAATAGAACTGGACTATAGAACTTTCTTGCATAATGATAGGAAGCCTTAGGCAATAAATAATAGTCGATAACTGACCAGCTTGTCCCCGGCCAGCAGTCATTTAACTGCCAAAATAACGCACCGCTTGTATGTGGTTTATTGCGCCTGTAATGTTCGATTCCATACTTCAAACCTTCTGCTTGCGTTAACATTGAATAGGAAATGTACTCATCTAAATCCTTTGGAACTCCTGTATAACCTTCCATCAGCAAAATTCCTTTTGGATGATGGATATCTTTATTGCGATAGGCCATTTCTTCGCTTCCCCAGTAAAATTGATCCTTCGGGATATTTCGTTCTAATGTATAGCGATTAGAAGAAGCATGCATGCCAAATTCGCTCGCAAAGAGTGTCGTATCATTTTTAAAATTTTTAAATGACAGCCCTTCGACACTGTAATTCACTGTTTGTGGCTCACCAAACGTTCTAGGCTCAATATTCCCGTGCCAAACCTGCCAATTATGCGTGTCTCCCTCTTCCCTTGAGTTATGATCATTTCCACCAAATGGCGAGCTTGGCCAAAACAAACGAGTTGGGTCGAGTTCTTCAAGTAATTCAGGCATTAATTCATGATAGATTTTTTCACCGTAAAAAGGATGAGTGATTTCACCTGATGCAAACAATGCTTCATACAGCCAATCATTCTCATTGTTTCCACACCAAAGTGCCAAGCAAGGATGATTACGCAGCCGTTTGACGACATGAATGATTTCATCTTTGACGTTGGCCATAAAGTTCTTGTTGTAATCAGGATAGAGCGCACATGAAAACATGAAATCCTGCCAGACTAAAATGCCAAGCCGATTACACTCGTCATAAAAAACCTCTTTTTCATAGATACCGCCGCCCCAAACACGAAGCATATTCATATTCGCATCTTTGGACATCTTGATTAAGTGCCTGTAACGAGAATCTGGAACGGCTCCGATGAAGCTATCGATCGGAATCCAATTGGCCCCTTTAGCAAACACCTTTTCACCATTTAAAACAAAGGTAAAACAATGATTACCCTCTTCATCCTTACGCAGTACCTCAATGGTTCTAATCCCAAAGTCTTCTTGGTGGTCATCCACTTTCACATCATCCGCAAGCAATTCAACCTTTAGTTGATAAAGATGGGGTGTGCCAATGTCATGTGTCCACCATAGCTTTGGATTTTCCACTTCCAATACAACTGTTGCTTTTTTACGTTCTACTTTTACCTTGGTTGAATAATTCTCTTCACCATAGGAAAGGTTTATATCTACCACATAATCTCTATCTTTTCTAAATGACGCTATTTCCACTTCGACCTCGACAATTGCTTTGTCAGGAGAAATAGATTTTGTTTTAGCAAATACAGAGTCGATTTTGGCAAAAGTTCTCTTCTCTAAATGAACTTCCTTCCAAATCCCTGCAGCAACTAAGCGCGGCCCCCAGTCCCAGCCATAATGACTTTGGGCTTTCCTCGTCCAGATTCTTTTCTTGCTAAATCCAGACCAATAATATTGAACCTTGTCTTTCACATGAACATGGACTGGATCAAATTTCACCGCCAAAACATTTTTCCCTTGCTTCAACTCACGTGCAACCTCAAAGCTGTGACTAATATACATATTCTCCGTTGAACCCAGCTCCACACCATTTAAATAAACCGTAGCAAATGTGTCCAAACCTTCAAAAATCAACTCATAGCGATGGTCTTTACTAACCTCATCGTTGAACTCAAAAGTATTGCGATACCACCAAACCTTTTCCTCTACCCACTGACATTTCAAATCATTGTGTCCGTAAAATGGATCCTCAATCAGGTTTCGGTCAATCAGTGTTGAATGCACATCACCAGGTACTGATGCTGTCATCCAGAAGTAATCAATATATTCAGGAGCAGCGACCTCAAGATCACGTGCAGCCCCTACATCAAAATGTTTTATTTTCCAGTTATCATTCATTTTCATAGTACGTCACCTGCCATTTAAAAATGCTTACGATATATCAGTTCTACTTGTGAAGCCTATATAAGCTTAAAACATAGTAAAAAGGCCAAAATCAGTCTCGCGATTTTGGCACTTATTTTTTCAAATTATAGATAAGTCAATGAATCCAAGATTTCTTTTAAGCTTAATTCCGCACATGCCATTGATGTATCAGCAACACCGTAGAACATTTTAACTACATCACCTTCAACAACAGCACCACATGAAAAGACTACATTCCCAAAGAACCCTTCCACTTCATAGTCTGCTTCAGGCTCTAAAATCGGTTGGTTTGAACGAGCAATAACCTTTGTTGGATTTTCTAAATCTAGGAGAACGGCTCCCATACAATAGCGGTGATCCTCAGTTGCACCATGATAAAGCTCCAGCCAGCCTTTTTCTGTCTTAAACGGAACAGCCCCTCCGCCCATACGAGCGCTATCCCACATGCCATCACGTAAACCTAGTAAATGCTTGTGATTACCCCAATGCAGGAGGTTAGTTGATTCAGCAATCCACATTTCTGGCTCCCCTACACTTTTCGGAACAGGTCGGTGGATCGCGTAATATTTTCCATTTATTTTTTCAGGGAAAATTAAGACATCTTTATTTTCCGGTGCAAAAATCATCCCATGATGTTCAGTAGTTACGAAGTCCTTTGTGGAAACCATCGATTCTCCCACACCAACAGGTGAAACAGCACTAAAATAGATATAATAAGTATCTTCAATTTTAGTAATCCTTGGATCCTCTATCCCAAATGTTTCTAACTCATTAGATGGGTAAACTAACGGATTCTCATCAATCGTGAAATGATGACCACCATCTTTGCTTCTTGCAATCCGCAAGTATGCTATAGATGTTAAATAGTCCCATGAATGTACATCTCCGCTTTTTCGAATCACACGTGGATCAGAGAAGTCATACGTAGGATCATCTAAACGGAATTCTAAAATCTCTAGTTCGTTTGTTTCAGGATTATAAATTGGCGATTTAACAATATTCGGGTCTTCACTAATTGGTCGTTCTGCTACACGAAGAAGCATGATAATTTCATCTTCATAGGTTGTAACACCTGCATTAAAAGCACCAATAACTTCAAAATCAGCTCGATGTGGTTTCACATCTGCTGGAGTGACTAGAGGGTTCTCTTCATATCTATATACATTCATTTTATTGACTCCTTTGTTGTATCAGATTAACCGCTCGTATTGTAAAAACGGATCGACGATGGTAATTTTTTGAGCTTCCGCATCACTAATTCCTGCATAAATATCAGCTGTGCCATCGGGTTTTCGAACTAACCCACCACTAAAGACGACATCTACTAAGTCTGGACGCTTCGTAGGACCAGGAAGGAACTGACTTCTTGTTGCGATTAACTCCATATCAGAAAATTCACCTGTTTCCGGATTAAGGGCAAATACCATTGGGTAATAGTGGCGGTTTCCTTCACCATCAAAGGAGGCAACATGCCCCAATACTCCAACAAGACCATTTGCTAAAAGATGCGGTTCGTTCGCTCCGCCCCATTCTTCCTCAATGAACTGCCCTTGAAGTAAAGGCGCTTCGTTGACGACATCAATAGTCAGTTCAGATAATGAAGAGATCCGAGTCCAGCCAATTTTTCCTCTTCCGCCTTTTTCACCCTGAGGTCTTGTTAATACCCCAATGCTCCCATCTTTTAATTCAACAAGCCTGAGGTCTTTCATCCCGTCTGGACCTTTTGCAAATTCTTGTAAGCCTGCAATCGATGGACCTTTATAAAAAACTGTTCTCCAGCCAAGTTGTCCTTCATTCGTTGGGTGAGGGAAAATTTGGACACCACCCAATACTAGCTCTCCCGCGATTCGAGTAAAGAAAGGATCTTGCAATTCCAGGACTGGCGCATTTTCTCTTGGTACCCACTCGCCGTTTCTTTCGACAAAGAAGTATACATTGGAGTGTTCACTGTCACGTGATTCCACGCGTCCGGCAATGACAAGCTCTCCCTCATCCTCAAACGGTGCGCTAATATTATAGACATCATTTTCCCCAATACCCGCGAATACAATTTTGTCAGGATTAGTTGGTTGTGTTTTTGAAGTATATTCCTCTAAAAGCTGTTCACATGTTTGAGCATTACCTTTCTTTAACAAGGTCATTTCCTATTTCCCCCTTTAGGATCATTGCTTCATTCGCTAAAATTGTTAAGACGACTTCACAATCCAATCTTGTTCGCTTTGTCGAAAGTAACAATGTCATATTAGCTTCTACTTCAAGCGTTTTTTGTTGATCAGTGAAATTCAAAACTACTAATATTTTTTCAACTGAATCCGTTCTGACGAAATAGATCATTCCATCTTCATTCCGTAAAAATTCATAATTTCCGAACTGTAGAGATGAATGTTCTTTTCGCAGCTTCAGCAATTTTTTATAAAAAGAAAGCATCGAGTCTGGATCATTTATCTGGTCTTCAACAGTAACTTTGTAGGCATTCTCAGGAACAGTAATCCATGGCTTCCCCTCTGAAAAACCGACATTGGCATGTGCATTCCATTGCATCGGGGTACGTGACTTATCACGCGATTTTTCATTCGCAACAACTAGGGATTCTTCAGGTGACTTACCCGCTTGTAATGCGAGCTGATAGCCCATGATTCCTTGAACATCTTTCATTTTCGATAGGTCATCTGTAATCCAATCTCTCATCCCGATTTCATCGCCAAAATAGATGAACGGAACACCCTTGG
The DNA here is from genome assembly GCF_036962765.1 of Neobacillus drentensis. Taxonomy (GTDB): domain Bacteria; phylum Bacillota; class Bacilli; order Bacillales; family Cytobacillaceae; genus Neobacillus; species Neobacillus drentensis_C. Next base: position 61,882 of record NZ_JBALOS010000057.1, on the reverse strand, counting down.
CTGTCAGCATCAAAGTAGCCACCAGTTTGGCACGATCTTCATCGCCGCCAAATCTTGAAATATGTCTGGACATATCATGACTAGAAAAGAATAATGTTGGAATTTGCGCTGAATCATAGGTTTTCTCTGTTTCCACAAAATGCTGAAAGAGCCTATCCCTATCAAACTCACCCATACTACCGATATTAAAATTAAACACCACATCTAATTTGTTGAGCCCAGAATATTGCTTAAGGATATCCAATTCCTCGGAACCAACCTCACCAACAAGAAATTTATCCGGATACTGATGAACAAACTCAGCAATTTCCTCAATAATCGCTATAATTCCTTCTTGGTCTTTATCGTATAAATGAATTTGTTCCTTTTTCTCCAAATCATATGGATTGTCCTGAAATGAATCATTTACCTTTAAGAAGTTGATGACATCAAGCCGGAAACCATCGACTCCCTTTTCGAGCCAAAATTTCATCACATCAAACATGGCCTGTTTCACTTCAGGATTGGCCCAATTTAAATCGACCTGTTCTTTCGCAAAGGCGTGGTAATAATACTGATGCGTCTCTGCGTCATATTCCCATGCCGTGCCTCCAAAGAAGGATTCCCAATTGTTCGGCTCGTCCCTCCAAATGTACCAATCACGCTTCGGATGATCCTTGGAAGACTTTGATTCTTGGAACCATTGGTGTTCAGAAGAAGTGTGATTCAAAACAAGATCAGCAATCACCCTGATTCCACGTTGATGTGCCTCATGAATAAACGTTTCAAAATCCGCCATCGTTCCATAATCCGCATCGATCCCATAATAATCGGAAATATCATACCCGTTATCAACCTTTGGCGATGGATAAAACGGAGTTAGCCACAGTCCATCAATCCCTAGTTCTTTTAAATAATCTAGTTTGGAGGTAATCCCAGCAAAGTCACCGATTCCATCACCATTTCCATCTTTAAAACTAGGCATATAGATTTCATAAAAAGTTGATTGTTTCCACCATTTCACCATAGTGTTAGAACTCCTATTAATTACTTAAGTGTAAATTGCATTCCTTCTTGGAACTTTTTCGCGAATAGTAAGAAGATAATAATGATCGGAAGTGTTAATAACACTGCTGCTGCGTACATCGGCCCTGGATATCCGCCGTATGGACCAAACATTTGTGATAAAAGCACGTTCAAAGTAAGCATATTATCGCTCTTCGCCACTAACATATCCCATAACAACTCTGTCCATCTTTCCATAAACAAGAATAGGAAGATAACAGTCGTGATCGATTTCGACATGGGCAGGACAATTTTAAACATGATTTGTAAATCACTCGCACCGTCCAATTTTGCCGCTTCAATAAAGGTGTCGGGTATCGCCTTAAAGAAGTTTGTATACATAAATACTGCCCATAAGCTAAGGGCTTTTGGCAGAATCATTCCCCAATAAGAGTCATACATGCCGAGTCTTTGAATCACAAGGAATGTAGGAATCAATAAAATAATCGCTGGGAAAAACATTTGAAATAAAATCACGTTATTAACTATGTCTCTTCCTTTAAAGGGCATTTTCGCTAATGCATAAGCAACCATTACCCCAGTTACCATCATTAAAAAGGTGGATGCACTTGAAACGATAAAACTGTTAAAAAACGCATTAAGCCATGGCCTTGGAATAACTGCTTCTCCTCCGGCTAACAGCCAGTGATAGGATTTCAAGCTGTACTCGGTTGGGATAAGCTTCGTATCTACTTGATCCCATACAGCAAAAGAATTAAGCACCATATAAATGTACGGAAAGATCATTATCAGTAAGAGAACAACGGCAATTAGGTAACGAAACAATAATCCGTTTTTCTTAGCTCCACCCATTTCGTTTCCCCCACATTTCTAAGAGTTTTCGAATGATAAATATTGAAATAAACGTTACGACGGAGGCAATAATCGCAATCGCTGAAGCATAACCAGCTTGAAGATTCGAGAACGCTCTCGTAAAAATCTCCATTTGCCATGTATTAGTGGCAAAATTTGGTCCTCCGCCTGTTAATTGGTAAACCTCTGTGAAAATACCAAACGTCACACCGATTGATAGGATTAATACCGTAAACAAAGCCGGGTACAGAAGCGGAAAGGTGATCTTCCAAAAACGCTGCCAGCCTGTTACCCCATCAATACTGGCTGCTTCATAAACTTCCTTATCAATGCTCTCAAAACCAGACGTTAAAATCAGGGCATAGTACCCGGTGAATTTCCAAGCGATAATCATCGCAACCACAAACAGTGCAGCAAAAGGTGTTCCAAGCCAGTTAATGTCCAAGCCAAATGAACCTCTTAAGAATTCATTCACCGGACTGTTATAAGATAAAATCCCTTTAACGATAAAGGAAGAAACAACGCCTGATGCTAAATAAGGAAGGAAAAAACCAATTAGAAACAATCCTTTAAATTTAGGTAGTCCTTGAACGATTAACGCAACGATAATCGAAGATGCCACAACTAATGGTACAAATACGGCCATAAATTTAAAGGATACAAAAAAGGCACTCTGGACACCCGGGCTCTTAAAAGCATCCATATAATTATCAAATCCAACAAACGTAAACGTTGGTGCAATTAAATTCCAATCGGTCATTGATAAAAACAGTGACCATACCAGTGGGATTAAAAAGAAAACAACCGCGTATAAAAGATAAGGACTGGCAAACAGCCAGCCCAACCTTCCTTGCTTTGTGCTCATTATTTCAGAGCCCCCTCAATTGCTTGTTGCATATCCTTCCATCCAGTTTTCGGATTTTTCTCACCTTTTACCACTGGATTGAAAGCCTGTTGACCAATTAAAGTCTGAATATCATTGTATTTTGAGTTATCCATCGGCGGGATACCATTTGGAACGGCTGCTGCATATGGCTGTAATGCTGGATTTTTGTCAAAGAACGCTTTAAAGGCATCGTTCGTTGTTAAATCATCACGAGCAGGTGGTAAGCTTGTTTTTTCAAGCCATTTCACATCGTTTTCAGGTTTTGAATACACCCACTTCATGAATTCCATCGCTGCTTTTTGTTGTTCTTTCGTTGCAGAAGCATAAATAACTAGACCTTTTGTATCAGCAAATGTTTTAACATTTTTAGTATCCATACCATCTGGAACAGGTGGTGGTGTTAATGTATAAGTTTCGTTGAATTTCATATTCGGAAATTTGTCAGCCCAGTATGGGATAGTCCAAGGACCAACATCCACGAAAATTCCTAAACCACTTTCAAACGGATCTTTAGCCTGTCTTGTTAATAACGCATTGGATTTACGAAGATCATCCATTAAACCAAGAACCTGTTCGCCAGCTTTTTGATCGCCAGTGAATTTCGTTCCTTCCACAAACTTGTTACCGTTTGACGCTGCATCATATAACATGAAGAAGTCGAACCATCTTTTCCAAGATGTTGGATCGGCAAGGTCTGCTTTTGCCCATAGATATTTATCAGGATATTTAGCTTTTAATTTCTTTGCCACATCCAGCATTTCGCTATATGTTTTTGGCGGCTCGTTGTAGCCAAGCTCTTTTAAGATGTCTAATCTCCAGCCGAATAACATGGCATTGGAGTAAATTGGCAATACGTATTGGTGACCGTCAGCAAATTCCCAGCCCTTCATTGTTTCAGTCATATTACGGCTTTTCTTTACATCATCCCAGCCGTCTAACGTATCTAAAGGTACAAGCGCTTTACTTTCAGATAATTGAGCGGCAAACCCACGGTTAATATTTTCAGACATGGTCGGCGCGCTTTTACCAGCAATCGCAGATTGGATACTCGCTTCTGATGTAGGGCTTTCTTTCATCGGACTAACATTAACTTTGATTTTCGGATTTTCCTTAGTAAACTCTGCCGCTACTTCCTTCCAATACACTTGCTGTGTTGGGTTTGGAGCAGCCCAGAATTCAATTGTTGTTACTCCATCTTTTTTTCCTGTTTCTTGCTCTTTGTTGTTACCTGTAGAACAGGCAGCAAGACCAGAAACAGTAAGAGAAGCTGCAAATAAGATTGACGCTACTTTTTTCATTTTCATCTTATATTCCTCCATTGTTTAATATCTAATCCAAACACTTGCTATAAAAATAGTAATTCCCTAAACAACATGTAAAACACTCATTTTTTTACTTTTATCCCATGATGCATTTACCTAATTTGACAGCGCTATCATTGAGCTTTTAAAAAAAGTATAATAGTTGTAATCACAGTCAAAAATAGACTATTTAACCGAAATCCCTCATTTCTCAACAGCAATGATAGAATTACAAAATTAAAAATAATTATTTAATAACGTTATTACTTACCTTACAAATGTAATTATTACACCTTACTTTCATGATGTCAAACATTAATTACTAGAATTCCAAAGTTAAAAGTAAATTACTTACCACATTTGTCATCTACACCACTCTTGTAATTACTCGTTTGTAACGTTACAATATAATTACAAACAATGAAACTTTATTATTAAGATATAGATTAAGGGAGAACAAAGAAATGGAAAAAAAAGTGACCATGCAGGATATAGCGGATCGGTTAAATATCTCGAAAAACTCCGTTTCCCAAGCATTATCTGGAAAGCCGGGAGTTAGTGAAGATACCCGAAGGCTTGTACAAAATACTGCTGATGAATTAGGTTATTCCTATTCTAATAGTAGGAATCAAAAGCAAGTTGAAAAAAAGACACTAAAAAACATCGCTCTAATTGCTTCTGATTATGCTTTTTCACTTAAAAGCTTTTTTGGTGAAATTTACTTAAGTGTTGAAAAAGAGCTTAGAGCTCGCGGGATGAATTTGTTTATTGAATCGATTGATAGCGAAGCAAAAAATAATTTAACGCTGCCTTCCTTATTAACTAATCACGAAATTGATGGCATTTTAATCCTATCTCATATCAGTACCGATTATATTTCTACGATAATAAATACTGGTATCCCTACTGTTTTAATTGATCATCATGAACCGTACCTAGAGGCTGATTCGATCCTGACAAATAATCGGTTCGGAGCCTACACTGCTGTAGAACATTTAATTCAATTAGGGCATAGCGAAATAGCGTTTGTAGGTAATGTGGACATTTCTCCTAGCTATCAAGAAAGATTAGAAGGATACCTGCTAGCTTTAAAAAGATACGGGATAAACCCTAATGAAGATTTCATATTAACTAACACACAGGAAAATCAGCATGATATCCATTTATTTCTTAACGGCCTTCAAGACATGCCTTCAGCATGGTTTTGTGTGAATGACGGTCAAGGTTTCCTAGTTACATCCATTTTACAGCAAAGAGGTTTCAAAGTACCCGAAGATGCCTCTGTATGCAGCTTTGATAATGGGCAATTGTCACAAATTGCAACCCCTATGATTACAACAATGGATATCGATTTAAATTATTACGGTAAAAAGGCAGTCGAACAACTTTGTTGGAGAATGGAAAACAAAGAAGAACCGATCCAGGAAATCCTGTTACCAACCAAATTAATCATAAGAGAGTCCACTGCTAAGAAAAAACAATCATCATCGGAGTGAACCATTTGAAAACCATTTATATTATTTCTGGACCTTGTGGAGTGGGCAAATCCACTCTTGCAAAAGAACTAGCACGAAGCGTAAAGAAAAGTGCCCTAATTAAAGGAGATGACTTCCTCTCCATGTATGAGGAAGGCTCTGCACCACCTTGGGAAGAAAATTTAGTCATCATGTGGAAAAACATACTTTCCGTAACGCAAACATTGATTCAACATGATTACAATGTGATTATCGATATTGTTGTGGAAGATGAGTTAAAGTGGTTCTGCAAGCATTTTTCATATCTAAATTTAAAGATTAAGTATGTTGTCTTACGAGCAGATGAGAACAAGTTAATAGAACGTTTAAATAAGCGTGGAGATCAATTTTTAATTGACCGCTCCTTATTCTTGCTAAATCAACTTCAGAATTCACCAGCAAATACGAAACATCTTTACGACACCACTCATAAAAATCCGGCTGAAGTTTTAAAGGATATTATGAATTCTTCTCATTTTGATTTAGATATTTCTAAATAAACGTTTTACGCCGCTTTCTGATAAAAACATGCTTTATATATATGTTTTTTAGAAACGCATTCATTAGGAGGTTCCTTCATGACCAATTCATATCATGCACCAGAAATCAACCTATCTCTCGTGAAACGGTTGATTTCCGGGCAATTTCCGCAATGGACAAACCTTTCCCTTGAACCGTTCAACTCCTCCGGGACGGAGAACGCTATCTATAGACTTGGTGAGGATATGTTCGTGCGATTACCCCGTGGCGATTGGGCTATAAAGCAGGTGGAGAAGGAGCAGCGGTGGCTTCCGATCCTTGCCCCGCACCTACCGCTTACCATCCCTGAACCGCTCGCGTTTGGGTTGCCTGCCGAGGGTTACCCTTGGCGCTGGTCCGTGTATCGATGGATCAAGGGTGAGAACGCAATTATGGGGCACATTGACAATCCATACCAAGCTGGGACTGAACTGGCTGAATTTGTAACTGCCCTGCAGCGGATCAATCCCGCCGGCGGTCCGCCCCCAGGGGATCACAACTTCGGACGCGGCCTGCCACTTGCCATGCGAGACGCCGGCGTCCGCGAAGCAATTGCTAATCTGCACAACACGATTGATACCGATGCAGCAACCTTAGCGTGGGAAGCAGCTCTCCAGACACCCGTGTGGGACGGACCGCCCGTCTGGATCCACGGAGATCTCCTTGCTGGGAACCTGCTTGTCGAACAAGGGCGACTCAGTGCAGTCATCGACTTCGGGGGCCTTGGCGTGGGAGATCCCGCAAATGACTGGATGTTCGCATGGAATTTGCTTTCCGTCGAAAGCCGGGAAATGTTGCGTAAAGCACAATCAGTTGACGACGCAACCTGGGCACGCGGGCGTGGCTGGGCATTGTCAGTAGGACTGATTGCCCTTCCATACTACCAAACCAGCAACCCCGTGTTCGCTAGTGTCGCCCGCCGCCTAATTGATGAAGTTCTCGCTGATTACAAGGAAGGCGTATGATTTGAAGTTTCTTTACTGAAAAGTTGTTGCTTTTCATAAAAGACAAAAAGGGGGGATTCACGGTAATCAGACAAGATCACCGTGAATCCCAAAAAATTCCACTATCCGTTTTATAGTTTAGTCGTGTTCCTTTCTACCAATTCGGTAGTAAGCAATATCTTCTCAAACGGTTTTTCCATATTTTCGATTCGTCGATAGAGCTGTACCACCGAGCGATTTGCAAAATTCTCTTTGTTTATCGCAATCGTAGAAAGCTGAGGTAAAGACAGTGTTGCATAAATAGAATCGTCAAAACCACAGACAGAACATTGCTCAGGTACGCGAACCCCAAGTTTATCCAAGCTTCGAGTAATTAAAAAACCAATATGGTCATTTGCGCAAAACCAGGCATCTGGCAACAAGTGTAATGACTGGATATAGGCATTCACCAAAGACTCCTGCTCATTTACATGGTGGTTTATCCACTGACTTTCAACAGAAAGCCCCTCTTCCTCCATCGCATCACGAAAGCCTTCAAACCTTTCACGATAGCTCGGTGACTTTGCTATTTCTCCGATAAAGCCAACCGATCTCGCTCCTTTAGTTATCAATTGTTTAGTGGCTAGATAAGCTCCCTTTCTGTTATCCGTCAAAACAGAATCCACATTCAGATTAGGATCATGGTGATCGACCAAAACAACTGGTATACCCGATTGAATGATCGCTTGAATGAACTCCTTTCGAAGATGCGATAATATCAGGAGTCCATCTACCTTTTTTTCAGTTACAAAAGAAGGCAATATTAAGTTTTCTTCACTTTCCTTATCCACTGCATGAAGCAATAAATGACCTTCTCTGCTTTTGATTTCCTTTTCAATATGTAAATTAATCACACCAAAAAAGGTGTTCTCAGCAAATATTTCCTCTCTAGCAATTAATCCGATCATGTGAGCAGACTTCATAGAGGTTTTCGTTTTCAGCTTTTCCATCGGGTACCCAATTTCCAGTGCTGTGTCCAACACCTTCTCCCGTAATTCTTCACTTACACCTGCCCGCCCCGTTAATGCCAGAGACACAGAGTTCTTTGAGATTCCAAGCTGATCAGCAATCCGTTGCATCGTGGGTTTCCTCATTGTAACCCTCCCATTTTGTTTCGCTTTTTTATATGGTACTAATTTTGTCAAGTAATTGTCAAGTAGAGATGTTTTTATTAGTATTCCTTAATAACAGTAATTATCATACAAATTATTAACATTACTTTCGACTCATTTAATTGACAAAACGATAAAGTAAATTGAAAAATCACGTGACAAATGATAAAATAAACCCACATCTTGATAGCGCTTACAGACAATTATCATAAAGGGGGATATTATGAAATTAATTCAAATGATTCTAGCTGTACTTCTTGTATTTAGCTTGTCTGTTCCAACAGGAACTAAAGCCATGGAAACCGAAAAGGTTGAGGTTAATCTTAATCACCTTGATTTTTTGAATGAAGAAGTCACCATCGACGGTAAGGAGATGTTAATAACCCATATTTATTCGGAATTTCCCGATTACAACTGGGTGGATGCATCTGGAGAAGGAATTGCCTGCGTTGACGATGTAGCCCGGGCAGCGATAGTTTATTTAAATCATTATGAACAAACTGGCAATAAGGAATCGCTGGACAAAGCAAAAAAAGCATTAAACTTTGTCATGCATATGCAAACTGCAGACGGAGAATTTTATAACTTTATTAATCGTGATTTTTCCATCAATACCGATGGCTCTACTAGCAAAAAGTCTTTTGACTGGTGGGCAGCTCGAGGTATGTGGGCACTCGGCCATGGATATAAAGTATTCTCGAAAGCAGACCCTGCTTATGCAAAAGAATTGGAGAAAAGCTTTTTACTAGCCAATGATGCCCTACAACGCAAAGTGAACACGAAGTATGGTGAATACCTTGAGATTCATGGCTACAAAATCCCTGCCTGGATCGGTGGATTTGATGCTATGTCTAACAGTTTACTAGGTTTAGCAGAATATTATAGCGTCAAGCCCCTTCCCGTAATCAAGGATTCCATGCTTAAAGTCGGACGCGGACTCGAAGAATATCAATTCGGTTCAGCCGATCAGTATCCTTTTGGCGCTCATTTAGATTGGGAAGGCTCCCCTACTCTCTGGCATGCATGGGGCAGCGGCCAATCTTTCGCTCTTGCTAAAGCCGGAGCAGTATTGAAGAAAAAAGAATGGATTGATTCTGCTAAACAAGAAGCAGATCAATGGTTTAGTCATCTCCTTGTGTCTGGAATGATCAAAGAAATGGCACCTACCGCAGCTAAAGATGAACAAATTGCTTATGGAGTCAATATGCTTACTCAGGCATTTGCAGAATTGTATAAAGCATCCCATCAGAAAAAATATGCCCAATATGCTGGTATCACAGCTTCCTGGTTCACTGGTAACAATGATGCAAACTTTGTGATGTACGATTCAAAAACTGGAAGAGGTTACGACGGATTAAACGGCGTGACTGGAAAAGTGAACAGGAACTCCGGTGCAGAATCAACGATTGAAGCCTTACTAGCTATCCAGGCTGTGCAAGTGATTCCACAAGCAAAGAGTATGCTCCATGTGAAAACAACCGAAAGGCACACGACAGAGGTTTATGAAGCAGAAGGGTTCAAAGCACAAGAAGGAACGCCGGAAATCATCACTCCCGCTAGTCCATGGACTGGTGATGCACTTTACAGCGGAAAAGTAGTTAAACTAACTGAGAATGATAGTATCAAATTAGAAGTTGAACCTAAGAAAAAAGGCGAATACCTTCTTTACGCAGCTCTAGAGCGAAAAAATTCGAAAGAAGCAATGAATTTGGAAGTTCGAGTGGATGATCGTCTGATCCGTTCAATCCCGGTATCCGACTCTCCAGACTCTAATTATTTAACGCTTGTAAAATTAACTAAACCAATTGACCTCGATACAAACAAGCATAATGTTACTCTTACGCTAAAATCGAACAGCAGTGAAGCGTTATTGGTAGATAATCTAGCCCTTCAACCAGTTGTTGAATACGCCACATTTGCCAAGGGAAATGGGAAAACCTATAAACTGGAACGGAATTTAGTAAAAGGGAAGAATGAATTAAAGCTCCTGCAAAAAAATAAATAACCTAAATTCTTCTTAAAACAAATACCCTTGTCTACTTCTTGGACAAGGGTGTTTGCTTAGTTTTACTAGACTATTTTCTTTGCATCGTAGAGATATATTTTTTAACAACTTCATAAACATTCTTCATTGGTTGTTGGTTATTTTTTAAATAACCAGCCTTTTTTGTAAAACCATAAAATCATTACAGTTACGANNCCATAACCCCTAGAATGAAAAAATAGCCGTATTTCCAATGTAACTCTGGCATATGATCAAAATTCATTCCGTACACTCCCACAATAAATGTGAGTGGCATAAAAATGGTTGTTATAACGGTAAGTGTCATCATAATGGAGTTCATTCGATTGGATTGAATGGACATGTAATTCTCCCTCATATCCGAAGTAACGTCTTGATTATTAGCAATCATATCCGTTAACTTCAGCATGTGATCATATATATCGGAAAAATAATGGTGAATTTGTTTTGTGTCCTGAATCCGCTTAGAGTTTATCATTCGGTATAACAAATCTCTCATCGGAATGATCGTTTTCCGCAAACGAATCAGATCTCTGCGAATCTCATAAACCTCTTCGATGATTTTTTTGCTGCTTGCTTCCTTCTCTTCATATTCATTTAGTTTATCCTCAATTTGATGCAAAATTGGAAAATAGCAATCAACTAATTCATCAATAATGCTATGAAGAACATATAACGGTCCCACTTTTTCCATTTCTTTACTTGCAGATAATTTTTGCTTAACTATGTCTATCGCCTGATCCTTCTCATTATGAAAAGACACGACGTAGTTTTCTCCTACAAAAACATCTATCTCCTCGCACCTTATGGTTTTACTTAATGAATGTAAAATAAAGAAAAGGACGCCATCATAATAATTCATATTGGGGCGCTGGATAAAATGCAGGCAATCATCAATCGCCAAGGGATGAAAGTGGAAAAATTCACTTAACAACTTTGTTTCCTCATTAGTTGGTTCCTCAAAATCCACCCAATAAAATTTGAATCGATCTGACCTTAATTCCTCCATCTTTACATCTTTTATCAACTGGTTATCTTGTGTAATAGCATAGGTAAAAATCATTCATAAACCTCACCTTTATTGATTTCAGCCTTTCTAATTTGCACGATCTCTTTTTAACTCTCTATTTTCAGCATATCAAATAATAATTATTTTTGACAAAAATCAACACCCAGAACTAACACTCTAGGTGCCTCATCCCAAAGGAGACTTTCTATTTAGTCGTGTCTAGCATAGTGGTCTTTATTCTCCATATCATGTCCAAATAAGCGAATATGCCATTCATCAGGAGTTAGTCTTAGTGCAGAATATTGTTTTTCGAGTTTCCATGATAAGGTAGTTTTCCCACTGCTCTTTAAGTCTCTTTTTAAGAATTATCTACCTTGTTAAATCGGTATTAAACTTATCCCTTAAAATAGCAGCAAGCACATAAAAATCATAAAGATTCATAATACTTATATCTATACCCAAAGCTTTTATCCAATTGGACAAAGGATAGTAGATAATAGACGATGGATCGGGGGTGTGAAAAATGGCGACCCTTCATTTAATAGTTAGTCTGCCGACACCTTAGAAAAGGACATCCAAAAAAAGTTCTTGCAATCATACATATTATAGAACAAAAAATAGGATGTAAATATTTCAAACAGATTATTCTGACTTAACAGCAGCATTTCAGTTCTCATAATAATTAAAAACAAAGGGAAGGTTCTCATGGTCAAAGAAGAATGTTAGTTCCTACCACAAGAACCGCCCCCTGGTCTTTCTTCAAACAACAAACAAAAAACCAGAGGAACTGCCCCCCTGGTCTTACAAATTGATCGCCCCGTATATGAGTGAAGCAAATACTATCAATCCGGGGTGTACTTTCACTTTTTCCATTAGTAAATAACTGCCTATTCCTAAGAATAGAATGTGCCCTATTCCGATTTGGAAGTAAGATTCATAGAATGATTGAAAGGTCATCACTCCTAGAAGCACCGCAATGGTGGGTTTGACGTAAAGTGTCATCCGTTTGACTTGCGGAGACTTCCTAAACTTATAAAGAAGACCCATTAGAGTAAGCATGAGAATTAGCGACGGAGTCACCGTTGCAAATACGGCCAGCAATGAGCCAAAATAGCCGCCTACTTGAAACCCAATGTAGCCGGCCATCTTGGTGGCAATCGGTCCAGGCAGGGCATTTCCCATGGCTAAAGCTTCATTAAATTCTTGTGTAGTTAACCAATGATAGTGCTCTACCACTTCTTTTTGAATAAGAGGAATGGTTGCTGGGCCTCCGCCATACCCTAAAATATTCGTAAGGAAAAAGGCCCAAAAGATATGCAAATAAATCATCATATGGATAATCCCTTCTGCTCGCTCCTTTTCACAGATGTATGAGTAGGTTTTACGACAGCAAAAACTAAAAGAGCTCCGATGACAAAGCCGGGATGAATACCGAAGAATTCGATTAGGACTAAGGCGACAATAATGTGCAAGGTAGTAAAAAACCATTTGAGTCCTTTAATCGAACTCTGGACGAATTCCCACGTTAAGACTCCAAGCATCACGGCTACTACCGGTACAACTGCCTTTGTCATGCCTTGAACCCATTTCAAATCTTTGAACTCAATTAAGGTACTAAGCAAAATAATCATTAAAACGATCGTAGGTAAAATGGTGGCAAAGATGGCATTTATCATTCCAATTACGCCGCCAATACGAAATCCGATATAGCCTGCCATCTTGGTTGCGATAGGGCCGGGCAATGTATTGGCAATGGCCAACACATCGCCAAATTCCTCATTGTTCATCCATTTAAACCTTTCTACTACCTCTTTTTGAACGAGAGGAATCGTTGTCGGTCCCCCGCCATATCCAAGCAAACTGCTGCGAAAAAATGCGATAAAAATGTCTCGTTGTTTCATAGAATCAATCCTTTTCTGTGGATTACCAACTGGCAATGGCCCCATCTGTCCTTGATTCTGTGCCACCCATCAATACACCTGTTTCCGGATCTCGCCAAATAATTTGACCGCGGCCAAACGAGCCTGAGTCTACCAATACTTGAATGTCATGACCTTTTCGTCCTAATTCCTCTGCAATATGGAATGGGAATGATTTTTCTACTTCGACTGTTTTTCCATTCTTCCATTGCCATCTTGGGGCATCTAAAGCTGCTTGAGGATGTAAGTGAAAATCGATCGTATTCATAATGACTTGAACATGCCCTTGCGGCTGCATGTATCCACCCATGACACCGAATGGTCCAACAGCTTGATCATCCTTCGTTAAAAATCCTGGAATGATCGTATGGTACGTTTTCTTACCACCTTTAAGGCAGTTGTAGTTGGTAGGATCAAGGCTGAAATCATGTCCTCGGTTTTGCATGGCAATTCCTGTTCCTGGTACGACAATTCCAGAACCAAAGCCCATGTAATTACTTTGGATAAACGATACCATATTGCCCTCGCCGTCAGCTGTCGCCAGGTACACGGTTCCTCCGCGCGGCGGTACACCTGGAGCTGGCGTGCCCGCTTCATTTCCAATCAGCGCTTGACGCTGCTGGCCATACGAAGTACTTAATAGCTCTTCTGCCGTTACACCCATATGCTTAGGGTCTGTAATGTATTGCTTGCCGCAACTAAAAGCAAGCTTCATGGCCTCGATTTGTTTGTGGTAGGTGTCTGTTGCTTCTTTTGCTGTAAAATCAAATCCTTTGAGGATGTTCAGAGCCATTAGAGCTACAATACCTTGCCCGTTTGGCGGGATTTCCCAAACATCATAGCCGCGATAGTTTACCTTAATCGGATCAACCCACTCAGGTTGAAAGGCTGTCAAATCATCTTTGGTTAAATAGCCTCCGTGAACTTCAGAAGCTGCGGCGATTTTTTCTGCAATAGCCCCTTTGTAAAAACTTTCTCCGCTTGTTCTTGCGATTTGTTCTAGTGTGTCAGCGTGGTCAAGAGAAGACCACATTTCTCCGACTTCAGGTGCTCGTCCCTTTGGTGCAAAGGTCTCAAACCAAGCTTCGAACTCGGCCCCTGTACAATTTTGTTTGTATTGTTCAAATGCCCTTTTCCAAAAGCGGCCGAGCGTAGGAGAAACAGGAAAGCCGTTTGCCGCATAGTCAATGGCTGGCTTCATCACTTCTAGCAGTGGCAGGCGGCCAAAACGTTTTGATAATTCTACCCAAGCTGCCGGAGCACCTGGGACCGTAACCGGCACCCAGCCGTACTTTGGCATCTTTTCGTGTCCATCTTCTTTTACCTTCTCAATGGAGATATTCATTGGTGCTGGACCACTTGAATTGAGTCCGTGTAACTGTCCTTTTGTCCAAACAAGTGCAAAAGCGTCCCCGCCAATTCCGTTCGAGGTAGGCTCTACTACTGTCAAACAAGCAGCTGTGGCAATGGCGGCATCAATCGCATTTCCGCCTTTTTTCAAAATATCTAACCCCGCTTGTGCAGCCAAAGGCTGCGACGTAGCAACCATTCCATTCTTGGCATACACTACATTTCGTTGTGATGTATAAGGATGATGCATGGCATCAAAATTCATGTTTTGTTACCTCCCCAGTCTCTAGCATTTGTATGATTTAACCTATCATTTCTTCTTTGGTTTCTTTTAACTTCCCCTCCGTAAAGAGATGACAGGAAACCTGATGTCCGCTATCAATGTCTTGGAGAATGGGAATGTTCGTTTTACAGCTTTCATTCGCGACCGGACAACGAGGATGGAAGGTGCATCCTGACGGCGGATTAGCCGGACTTGGCAAATCCCCTTTTAGGATGACCCGCTCCCGCTTCGCTTTCGGATTGGCAATCGGCACTGCCGATAATAAAGCTCTCGTATAGGGATGGATTGGGTTGGTGAAGAGCTGCTTTTTTTCGGCAATCTCCACCACACGCCCCAAATACATCACGGCAATCCGATCACATAAGTGCCTGACCACGGATAGATCGTGAGAAATGAAGATGAGCGTAAGATTAAACTCCTTCTTCAAATCCTTTAATAGATTTAAGACTTGTGATTGGATGGAAACATCAAGAGCAGAAACTGGTTCATCCGCAATAATCACCTTCGGTTTAAGGATGAGGGCGCGTGCAATCCCAATCCGCTGGCGCTGGCCACCCGAAAAATCATGTGGATGACGATCTAAATGCTCTTTCCGAAGCCCTACCACTTCGATAATTTCCTCTACTCTTTTCATCCGTTCTCCGCGGGATGAACCAATCCCATGTACTTTCAGCGGCTCAAGCAAAATCTGCCTAATCGTTTTACGTGGATTGAGAGAAGCGTAGGGATCCTGAAAGACCATTTGAATATCCTTGCGCATCTGGCGCATTTCTTCCTTGGACAGTTTCGCCAGATCCTTACCATTGAACAACACTTCCCCAGCAGAAGGATCCAATAACCGCAGAATCGTCCGTCCGGTTGTCGATTTTCCACAGCCCGATTCCCCGACAATCCCTAAGGTCTCACCTGGCATGACTTGAAAATCTACCCCATCGACGGCTCGTACATCACCGGTTACTTTATTGAAAAATCCCGTTTTGATCGGAAAGTGTTTTTTTAACCCTTTGATTTCCAAAATGGGCTTCATGATGCATCCTCCTCCGTAACAAGCCAACAGCGGCATTTATGCTGGCTTTCAATTTCCTTCAGCTTTGGTGCCTGTTGATGACAGATCTCCTTCGCAAAGCTGCAACGGGGAGCAAACCGGCACCCTTTCGGCATCTCATACGGAAGCGGAACCGATCCGGGAATGGTATTCAGATATTCCTTCTCATCCTCATAGGATGGAATAGAATCCATCAGCCCTATCGTATAGGGATGCTTCGGTTTTTCAAACAAAGTCTCAACGTCAGTCTCCTCAACTACTTGGCCGGCGTACATGACGATCACGCGATCGCACATTTCGGCGACAACCCCTAAATCGTGGGTAATGAGCATGATGGAAGTTCCTGTTTTTTCTTTTAAATCTCGCATTAAGTCTAAGATTTGCGCCTGAATCGTTACATCAAGGGCCGTGGTTGGTTCATCGGCAATAATCAATTTGGGATCACACGCCATCGCCATGGCAATCATCACCCGCTGGCGCATTCCACCTGACAGCTGATGGGGATGTTCCCCATAAATCTCTTCCGCTCTGGGCATTCCAACCGCCTTTAGCATCGTAATCGCCCGTACTTTGGCCTCTTGCTTGGAAATGTTCATATGAAGAATAATGGCCTCTTCGATTTGCTTTCCTACCGTATGTAACGGATTGAGGGAGGTCATCGGTTCCTGGAAAATCATCGCGATATCATTTCCCCGAACTTGCTGCATCTGCTTCTCCGGAAGGGAGATCAGTTCCTTTCCTTGGAAGGTTATGCTCCCTTCATTGCTGGCATTGGACGGCAGAAGCCGCATAACAGAAAGGCTAGTCACACTTTTACCGCACCCGGATTCCCCAACCACACCTAGCGTTTCACCCGGCTTTATGGAAAAATCTACACCATCGACAACCGCAACGGTGCCCATGTCTGTTTTAAACTTTGTTTTCAGATTCTTGACCTCCAAGATGGCACTCATGTTCACCTCTCCTTTCGATTATTTACGAATTCTTGGGTCCAAGGTTTGCTGTAATCCATCGCCTAGCAGATTAAATCCGAGAACAACCAAAAAGATGGCCATACCAGGAAAAATAGTCGCATAGGGTGACTCGGTCATGATGGTTTGGGCCTGGTTCAGCATACTTCCCCATGAGGGAGTCGGCGGCTGCACGCCTAATCCCAAATAGGATAAGGAGGCTTCTGCTAGAATTCCTGATGCCATAGCCAGAGTGGATTGAATGATAATCGGATTAAGGGCATTCGGCAGGATATGACTGAAAATAATGCGAAGATCTTTGACGCCTGTCGCTTTCGCCGCATGAATATATTCCATATTGCGAAGCTGCAGCACTTGTCCGCGTGTAATCCGGATAAAAGCGGGGGCAAACCCAATACCTATGGCGATCATCGCATTTCCAAATCCATTTCCCAACACGGCGGCAATGGCCAGTGCCAAGATAAGGAAAGGGAAAGCCTGCATCGCATCAACGGAACGCATAACCACCCATTCATCCCAAAATCCGCCAAAGTATCCGGCAAGAAGTCCAATCGGAACACCAATGAGGATAGCAATGCCTACAGATAATAACGCTGCTTTAATCGAAATTTGTGCTCCATAAACGACTCGGGAGAAGATATCCCTTCCTAAATCATCCGTTCCAAAAAAATGTTCCCCGCCTGGCGGCAAAAGAATAGCATTATAGTCTTGGGCGTTCGGATCAAAAGGGGCCAATTGATGGGCAAAAATAGCCATAAGAATCAAAGATAGAATAATAACCCCACCGAAAACACCTAATCCTGTCCGCAAAAACTTTTTGAATGTCTTCATTATGAAGCCCCCTTGCCCGCTTTGATTCGAGGATCGATCACGGCATAAAGCAAATCTACGACTAGATTTACACCAACAACCAATACGGCCGATACTAAGATAGCTCCCTGTACGGTTACATAATCACGTTTAAAAACGGATTCTACGATGAGTCGGCCAAAGCCCGGAATGGAGAAAATCGATTCGGTAATAACCAATCCGCCAAGAAGTCCGGCAATCATCAATCCGGAGGTAGTCACAACCGGAATCATGGCATTGCGGAGCACATGTCCTAAAATGGTCTTCACTTCATTTAGCCCTTTCGCTTTAGCGGTACGGACAAAATCCATATTGACTACTTCGAGCAAAGAAGAGCGAAGCATTCTCATCAGAACCGCCGATTCCCGAAGACCTGTGGCCAAACAAGGTAAGATCATCGCCAGTAAATTCTGTGCTGGATTATCTGAAATCGGAACATAACCGGAGGCCGGAAGCCAGCCTAACTTAACGGAAAAATAAATAATAAACATCATCGCCAGCCAAAAGCTGGGGATACTCATCCCGCCCAAGGCAACAAATGTACTGGTATAGTCAAGGGCAGTTCCTCTTCTAACGGCAGCAAGGATACCGGCAGGAAAAGCAATCAGTAATGCGACCACAAAGGTACCAATCGTTAATTCAACCGTTGCAGGCAATCGTTGGGAAATCAGTTCGGTGACTGGAACCCGATCCGTGATCGAGATTCCCAGATTTCCTGTCAAAACATGCCCGACCCAGGTAAAGTACTGAACAACAATAGGCTTATCCAATCCTAATTCTGCCCGAAGTGATTGATAGGCTTCTGGTGTCGCCTCTTGACCAAGAATGACCCGGGCTGGATCACCCGGGATCAAATGGATCAGAGAAAAGGTCAGAACCGACACTAGGAAGAGAATCGGAATGGTCAACAGCAAACGCCTAACGAGAAATTTCATGTCCTTCTCCTCCTCATTGTGTTTTCAAAAGGATGCTATTTCTTGTCTAATTTTTGTGTATGGATGATGCCGTCTGGTATATATTCAAAGCCAGTAACCTTCTTAGAGACTCCAAAACGGTTGAAATCATGGTAAATGTGCACGTATTCAGATTCATCATGGACAATTTCCATCGCTTGATCATAAATGACCTTACGCTTGGCTGGATCCAATTCAACTCGAGCTTGCTTAGCCAGATTGTCCAAGTCTGGGTTTGATATAGCTGCATAGTTGTTTGGCTGACCGGTTACAACGAAATCGAAGAAACTTTGATCTGGGTCGGGACGTCCTGACCATCCGAGTTGAAGAGCTTGGAATTTATGATTAGCCCCATTTTCCAACATCGTTCCAAACTCGATCTTTTCTAGTTCTACCTTGATTCCGTAAGGCTTTAACATATTCTGAATAACAGCTCCGAACTGTTCATTGACAGGTGAGGTGCCGATTTGTAATTTAAAGCTGAATCCATCTGGCTTTCCGCCCTTGGCTAGCAAGTCCTTAATTTCTTGTTTATTTGGCTTTTCCACTTTATCTGAATCGCCATATGCCAGGTTACCTGGTGCGAACGGAGAGTTTGCAGGTGCTCCATAGCCGTCAAGGACAACCTTGATGAAAGCATCACGGTCAACTGCCTTATTTACTGCTTGGCGAAGGTACTTATTGGTGAATGGCTCTTGTTTGGTGTTCAGGTAGAACCCTTGGTAAGCCATTCCGGCTTCAGCAACCACTTTTGCATTCGGATTATTATCCAATCCTTTAATTTCCTTAGTCGGAACTTCATCTATGAAATCAAGTTGACCGGATTTTAGGTTTTGAACCGCTGCTGTACCGTTCGTAAACACTTTGTAATTCAATTCATCAATTTTGACTTTACCATTCCAATAGTTTTCATTCTTTTTCAACGTAACATGGTCGCCATTAATATGTTCCACGAAAACATAGGCACCGGTTCCTACAGGATGATTCAAGAAATCATCACCATATTTCTTCACCGCTTCAGGAGATACCATCATGCCTGAACGATCGGTAAGAATCGAAATAAACGGAGAGAATGGTTCAGATAGTTCAACCTTCACCGTTTGCGGATCGACAACATCTACTTTTTGTACAAAACTCATTTCATTCTTACGACGAGAATTGTCTGCTTTATCACGCTCGATGTTGAACTTTACAGCTTCTGCATTAAATTCAGTACCGTCATGAAACTTGATTCCAGTCTTTAATTTAAAGGTATACACCTTTCCATCCGGAGAAACCTCATAGGAATCGACTAGGACAGGTACAATTTTTCCATCCTTGTCCAGGTCAAAGAGCTTATCATAGATGCTGTTTTGAACTTGGCGATCGACTAGAGCATTGGATTGGCTGGGATCTAAGCTTGGCGGATCCGCTTTAAGACTGATGTTAATCACTTTTTTGCCAGCAGGTGTGGAAGCAGCAGGCTTTTGAGCAGAATTTCCAGTCGATGCAGATTGATTCCCACCACTGCATCCGGTCATGGCGATCATCGATCCGATAATAGCTGTTGCAAATGTAAATCGAGCCTTTTTACTTAACATACTTTCAACCCCCATTTATAATTAATATTAATTGTTGAACACTATTTAAATCTGAATAATATTTATTTTCTGAAATTTCGAACCAAAAAAAATTGTTACCTTTGAGTTGTTATTGTTGTTCTGTTTTCTCCCGCTGCTGTTCTTCTTTCTCCCATTTTTCATGCAGCTTTTCATATCGAAGGGCTACGTCATACAAATGTTCCCTCATCATTTGTCTCGCTAACTCGACATTATGATCTTTGATCGCCTGATAAATTTTCTCGTGGAATTGAATAGTGGAAAGCTTATCCGAGATCAAAAGCATCTCTCTTTTGGCGGAGGTAAGAAAATCAGTAATAGATTCATAGACTTTCATCAAAACCTGATTTCTTGTTGCATGGACAATAGCCTGGTGAAATTTTTGATCCGCATCCAGAATAGGTAAATTCAATTGGATCGCTCTCTTCATCATTTCCAGGGATTGCTCCATTTGAGCAAAGTCCTCTCCTTTTGCAACTTCCGCTGCTTTCCCGCAAATTTCCACTTCAAGCATCAAACGAAACTCCATGAGTTCTCGGGAATTTTTCGGATCAAGAAGTGCAGACACAACATGCGTGTGAACCATGTCGCTAAAATCCGTTTTTTTGACAAATACGCCAATCCCCATTCGCTTCTCCAAGACCTGCATATCCACCAGACTATTTAAGGCTTCCCTCACAGATGATCTGCCTACCTTTAAGGTTTCCATCAGCTCCCGCTCCGAATGCAGTTTATCACCTACTTTAAACGTACCCTTCTTAATTTCTTCCAATATATATTCAGTTACAATACTACTGACTTTTTTCGACATGCTCAGCACCCCATTCGTTCTACTTATCCTATGTATCTAACTTGTCTTATGCGTCTTACATGTCTCACCTGTCTGATGGGTTGGTTTGATTTTACCCCATGTTTTCATTATTGTCAATGTTAAAATAATACTTAATTTTCAGATTATTATTTTATTGTATACGATAAGATAATGGGGTCTGGTGATATGCTGATGGTAACCTTGAAACCACTATAGAACATATTATTACACTCTATGCCAAATACAGTTTTATATTAGGAGAACATTAAAGTAAAGGTTGGCTATTTCTTTCGCTGTATGGCCAGCACCGTAATTCTTTCGCTCAAATTCATTTGACTTTAATAATTCCATATTTTTCCTATTTCGAACTATTCGTGTCGTCATTACCAGTTGAGCTAAAAAAAATACCAGAGGTATTTATTTTAGCTCAACTGTATAAGTAAATTTATCTCCTCTAGCAATGGAAACCGTATATTCAATAATTTCTGCTTGTTCAAACGTAATTCGTTTTAACATCAGACACGGAGAACCCTCTTCAATTTTTAGCATTTCTGCCTCAACATTCCGAGCACTTTGCTATCAGTAAGTTAATTCTTTAAAACCATTACCTTGCAGGGGGCTTACTGTCAGTTTTTGATTGAATAACTTTGAAGGAAAGTGGTTTTTCCTTCCCTAGAGGATTTGCCTGTTGCAAAAAGTGTTGCCAACGTGTGAAGGTTATCCCTTCCTGAATTTTGTGGCTCCCTGTTCTCACGAATAGAGTCAGCAAATTCTCTCAGGACACCATGAATGTCTTCTAAGTCCGGAACAAGATTCGGTATTTTCGTTATTGATTCACTGGAATCTACCAAATAGACCCCATATCCTTTTCCTAGATTGTCAAGATGAATTGACCCTTCTTCACATTGAATTCTCCATATACCCTCCCATGGGGTTTGATTACCTTTAGAAAGCAAGCTACCTAGATAGAAAACAGGCATTCCCGATTCCATTTCATATACTGCATGGACGTTCGGATCTCCCTTATAACCACTTTCTGGCATGTTCCATGTTTTCCCTTGTACACTCATGACATTACAATCAAATAAATAACGCATCATATCAATGTGATGTACTGCCATTTCTAGTAGCATGTAGTCTTCCATCTCACGTTGATAGGGTTTACCGGTATGGTTATAATAGAATTGGGAGTTAACGAACACTGGCTTTCCCAAACTTCTGTCCTGTATCACCTTTTTTAAGGTAAGTACATTGGAATTATAGCGGTAATTTTGGTTGATCATTAATTTTAAGTTTTTTTGTGAAGCCAATTCTACTAGTTCTGTTGCTTCATCCATATTTAATACAAATGGTTTTTCTATAAGGACATGAAGATTGTGATTTAGCGCTGCTTTACAAACATCGTAATGAGCAGGCGACATTGCTTCGATAAGTACTGCATCAGCTTGAAGTTCCTGAAACGCCTGCTTGTAATCGGTGTACAATAGATTTTTTTGAACTTCAAATAACTCAGCTGCTTCCCTCAAGCATTTTGGGTCGATATCAACCAATCCAGCATATTCGAAATCAGCAGATGGAACGACAAATTGGCTGCCAACATATCTTCCATGAGCTCCAAGCCCCACTTGAATAAGTTTCATCTATTTCCCTCCTAGAGTTGGTTCATTGACCTTTCTTCAGCAGAACGATATAAATGCTCCATTCTTCCTCCAGGTGGCAACACTCCGTAAATATATACTGCCTGCATTTCCTCCGTCACAATTAAAGAATGCTCATCTCCTTCTTTCGTAAGGACTAGATCGCCGGGGCCTATTTCATATGTATTACCTTCAGTCGTGCAAATTCCTTTACCGCTAATAATAATCCAATATTCATTGCAATCGTGATAATGTAATTCGACTTCATCTCCAACGTTTAAATGATTCACTCCGTAATGGTTTATTTCGCTCCATTCTGGATAAATAGCCTGATCCCCATCATGAATTACTGGCATATCGGCTGCCTCCTTCATTTTCACATCGGTCTACAGATAACAATTTACTTAAAGAATATGCTGCAACATCTGACTTCAATTGTATCTCTTCTATTAGCAACTTCCTTAAAATGAAAGTTGCTAATAGATTCATAGCTAATAATTCCAAACCAAAACTTCTTCTGACGAAGTTATTTCTAGATTTCTTTATTGGGGGACATACTCAATAATCCTTTGTACCATCTTTTATTACTTCTTATGCCCACCACATATTTCCCGCTGTATCGCGGATCAAGACTTCGTTTAAGTTTTTCACAGCACGTGAAAAACCTTCGTCAATTGACATCAATGCATCCTCATGCTCGATGCTGACAACATAGTCATAGTTATACGTACGGAGCGCACTCATCATATCGGACCACTCTTGCAGGCTATGCCCACAGCCGACACTTCGGAATGTCCATGCACGTGTCTGTACATTTCCGTAAGGCTGCATGTCTGTTAATCCGTACATATTGACGTTATCTTGATCGATATACGTATCTTTTGCATGAAAGTGATGAATCGCTCCGGCTTTACCTAGAATTTTAATCGCCGCAACCGGATCAATTCCTTGCCACCACATATGACTTGGGTCTAAGTTAGCACCGATCGCATCACAAGTCGCTTCGCGTAGTTTTAACATCGTATAAGGTGTATGAACGAGGAATCCTCCGTGCAACTCAAGACCGATTTTCACATTGTGCTGCTCGGCTAACTCCCCAATTTCTTTCCAGTATGGAATTAATTTATTTTCCCATTGCCATGTCAATATATCACCGTACTCTAGCGGCCATGGAACAACAGGCCAGTTCGGTTGCTTTGCTTCATCGCTGTCGCCTGCTGTACCGGAAAATGCATTGACAACGGGTACACCGAGTAGAGACGCCAGTTTAATCGTTTTTCGCAGAACAGAATCCGATTCTTCCGCAAACGCTTTGTCTGGCGTAAGCGGGTTTCCATGACAGCTAAAGGCACTGATCGTCAAACCACGATTAGTGACTGCTTTTAAATAGGCCTGTTGTTTTTGTTCATCTTCTAATAGCTCATCGAGAGGGCAATGGGCGTTGCCCGGATAGCAGCCGGTACCGATTTCCACTGCGTCCAGTCCAGAAGCTTTCACATGATCAAGCATTTCTTCAAAAGATTTATTGGCAAATAAAACGGTAAAGACGCCTAATTTCATTACGCAAACACTTCCTTCTTTAAGGAAACAATTCGTCTCGTTTCTTGTGACTCAAGTGCTGCTAAAATAATCTGAAGTGATTTCATTCCCTCTTCACCACTAATAAGTGGTTCATTATTTTCTATAATGCATTCAACAAAATGGTTGATGACATGCGAGCTAGTCTGCCCGCCTTCCTCATTAGTCTGGATTTTATCGAGCTTATGATAAACGACGCTTCCATCGCGATATTCTTCAATCAGTGAGTATTCCGGATCTGCTTCTAAACGAAGGGTACCTTTTTCACCGTAAATAATCGTCGAATTATCTCCACCTGACACATAAGCCCAGCTTGCAGCAAGCGTTCCAATGATGCCGCTCTCCGTACGTAAAATACAAACAGCGTTGTCATCCACATCAGTGTTTTGCTTCGCATTGGTTTCAATGAATGCTCCTACTTCGGAAAACTCACCAAGTAAATAGCGCATTAAATCTGCTTTATGAACTCCAAGGTCACCCATTGCCCCGATAAAGGCCTTCTCTTTATTAAAGAACCAGCTTCCTGCTCCATCTATACTCCACCCTTCAGGACCAGGATGGCCGAACGTGGTTTTAAAGCTGTAGATTTTACCTAGCTTGCCATTGTCAATAATTTCTTTCGCTTTTTGATGAGAAGTAACGAAACGTTGGTTATGTGCAATCATAAGCTTTTTATCATTTTCTTTTGCTGCTTCAATCATCGCTTCCGCTTCTTCTTTTGAAGTAGCCATTGGCTTTTCGCAAAGAACATGTTTTCCTGCATTCAATGCATCAATGGATACAGGTGCGTGCAGGTAGTTTGGCAGACAGACGCTGATCGCATCAATGTCAGCCAGCTTCAATACTTCCTTATAATTGGTAAATGCTTTGGCACCGTACTCTTCAGCCATTTTCTCCGCACGTTCTGCGACAATATCACACACTGCAACAATCTCTACTTTTTTATTTGCCTTATATTCCGGCAAATGACGATATTGTGCAATACTTCCACACCCGATAATTCCTACTTTTACTTTACTCATTTTCATGTTCCTCCCCATCTTTTCTCATTATTGTGAAATGTGTTCCTTATTTAATATAGGCGGCCTGTTGCATGTGCTTTCCATCATATAATGGCTTCCCTGTTCAGAAGATCGGTGAATGCCGTGCATAATTTCGAGTACATGCAATGCTACATCACCATTTGCCCGTGGCAGGCTTCCTAATTCGATTGCTTTTGCCATATCTGCAAGTCCGATACCACGTAAATTATCGAAATCGTCTCCTGCAGGCTTCATTTCTTTCCACTCTTCTTCATTGTGTCTTTTGACTAAAAGTGGAAGATTAAATTGATTCGGATCCGGCAGGCTGATGGTTCCGTTTTCTCCATATATTTCAATGAATGGCGTTCGTGCAGCCGTTACATCAAAGCTTGTCGTAATGGTAGCGGTGGCACCGCTTTCAAAATCAAGAATTCCGGACACATGCGTTGGTACTTGAACGGTAATTTTTTCTCCGTATTTTGTCGGACTCGTAATCGTGCGCTCAGGGAATGTAATTCGGGCTGAACCAGCAATTCGTCTAACAGGACCCATTAAGCTTATGAGAGCAGTAAGATAATACGGACCCATATCGTACATAGGACCGCCGCCCTCATGATAAAAAAATTCAGGATTGGGATGCCATGATTCAGGGCCAAGTGCCAACATAAACGCTGACGCACCAATTGGTTTGCCTATGGCACCATCTTCAATTAATTGTGCTGCAAGCTGAATGCTTCCACCTAAAAAAGTGTCAGGCGCCGAACCGACTGTAACTTTGTTTAGACGCGCTGCATCCACAATCCGTTTT
This sequence comes from Neobacillus drentensis, assembly GCF_036962765.1. Lineage (GTDB taxonomy): Bacteria > Bacillota > Bacilli > Bacillales > Cytobacillaceae > Neobacillus > Neobacillus drentensis_C. The sequence goes on along the minus strand of NZ_JBALOS010000057.1, from coordinate 35,854 downwards.
CCATCTTCAAATGAAATGGCAAGCGGCTTTTCTGAATACACATGCTTCTTTTGTTCAATAGCCTGCAGTGCTACCGTTGCATGAGCGTGAGGAACCGTTAAATTTAAAATAATATCGATGTCCGGCGAAGTCAGCATTTCATCCACGGTAAACACATGTTCAATATTGTATTTTGCAGTAGCTTCTTCTGCTTTTGTCGTGTCCAAATCTGCGCAAGCAATGATATTGAACTCAGGAAAGCGACGGCTGTTTTCTAAATAAATACCGCTTATGTTTCCGCAGCCAATAAGGCCAACATTCAATGCCATGTTCAAATCCCCCTT
>NZ_JBALOS010000057.1:27346-35523 GCF_036962765.1 Neobacillus drentensis | reverse complement strand
CGGCGGCTCATATCCTGTTCGACAACCCACCATTTAACACCGGATTCATCGCCTGCATTTAGTACAGCTTCAATATCAACGCCGCCTGTTCCAAGCTCTGCAAAAAATTGTTCTGCATCAGTTGTCATATCTTTCAGGTGTACAAGTGGTGATCGGTTTTTATAACGTTTCAGCCACTCGACTGGATTTTCACCAGCCTTTGTCAGCCAGTACACATCAAGCTCTGTCTGTACATTGTCTGAGTTGGTATCGTCAAAAATGGCCTCAAGTGCCATTCTCCCATCCGACAGTCGCTCTAGTTCAAAATCATGGTTATGGTAAAGAAGAGTTATGCCTTCTTGGGCGCATGTTTCGCCCACTTGATCCAATAACGGAATAAGAGCCTGATAGTCATCTTCACTTCGACGATCCGGCATTAAATAAGGGCAGACCACATACTTGCTGCCTAATATTTTTTGATCTTCAATGACTTGTGCCAAATTGTTTTCCAATTCTTCGAGAGACACATGACTGGAGACTGCGCGAAGACCGAATTGATCCAATAACCCTTTTACTTCTCTCGGAGTCAATCCGCCATATCCAGCAAATTCAACCCCATCAAATCCAAGCTCGGCCACTTTTTTTAAAGTGTCGGCAAAGTCTTTTTCACTCTCATCGCGCAATGTGAACATTTGTACTGCTACCCGAATAGATGTCATCTTATATCCTCATTTCTATTTAAATTAAAACATTACTAATTTGCTTTCATCTTACATAATGAAAGGTGAAATGAACATAGATTATATAATTGAAACATCTATTATTTTGCTATTTTAATATTTTTCTAAGTTAGAGATCTTATGACGACAAACATTTGTTATTGCGGGTTTTTCGAAGAACAACGTCCGTCATCCATAATGAGAACCGATTCTTTTTTTGGACGCAGAACTCTCTTTAGTTGACCTGCTTATGTTTTCTCCATATAAAAAGGGAATGAAGGTGACTATACCGAAAATAATACATTGACCAAACGATAAGTGAAATTAGGAGGAGATACTCATGCCTCATTTCAATAAGGCAACCGATATTTCAAGGAGAGATGCAGAGATGAGCAGCTATTCGTCGAAGTCAGAGCTAAACAAGACTAATATTGCCCCCTGGCTTTCAGTAAGTAACGTGGCGGAGGCAATAAATTATTATCAGGCAGCCTTTGGAGTTGTAGAGCTGTATTGTCTTAATGACGATGACGGGAAGCCGATTGTCGCTCAATTATCGTTAGGGGGAGCGGATTTCTGGATTCAAGAAGACCCCGACTCTAGCCCTGATTCTGTCGCTCGAGGATCTTTTCGCATGATTGTATCAGTCAATGATCCAGATTCGATGTTTGTACAGGCACTCGCAGCTGGAGCAGCCGAAGTCGCTCCTGTAAGTGAAGGTTACGGCTGGCGTGTAGGGCGCTTGGTCGATCCTTTTGGCTATCATTGGGAGATTGGAAAGCCACTAAGCAACTGCTGAACACATTTTTTTGGGGGTGTTGTTTTAATGAACCAAATCATTCAGCCAGACATATTGAAAACAGATAAATTTGTATCGTTCTGTGGAGGAAGGGGAAACGACGTATGGAACATGTTGGTTGCCTGTATAACTGGGAATTCGAATATTGTACGAGATCTTTTAAGTAAAGAACCTTCATTGGCAAATTGCAATTGGGCGTATTTTTCTCCGCTGCATTTTGCAGTTAGGGAGGGACATAAAGATATTGTGAATATCTTACTTCAGTATAACGCTGATGCAACTGCTCAGTCAGGGATAAGCTGGCAAGATGCACCATTACAAAAGGCCAAAAACCGAGGGTATACCGGCATCATTGGGATATTGGAAGATCATCTTCAACAAACTCTAAATAGCAATTCATTAGGTGAATCCATTGCAGCTCTTATTAAAGAACAAAATGATAAAGAACTTAAACGATTAATAAATATAAATTCAGAAGCTATCAATTCAAGCGATGAGCAGGGGAATACTCCTCTCCATTGGGCTGTACTCACCCGACAAATAAAATTGATAGATTTTTTAATTGAAAAAGGTGCTGATTTGGAGGCGAAAAGAGCCGACGGTTGTAAGGTGGTTCATTTGGCATTAGCAGGAGATTACTTTTACCGCTCTAATAGAGATTTACCAGCAGAGTCTATACAAAACCAGTGGTTCATACTGGGTTACCTTATATCAAAAGGGGCTCAATACGATATTTATATAGCATCCGCTATTGGGGATACAGAATATGTAGGCGAAGCTCTTAAAAAAGAACCTTCACAGGCCAATGCTCTAGACGCTTCTGGAAGATCAGCACTATATTACGCCGCAAAACATGGTAACGAACAATCCGTTAGAGTATTACTTGATCACGGCGCCGATCCTAATCAAGCAGAAAAGGATGCACCAAAGGGCGCTGCATTACATGCTGCGGCAAGCAGGAATCATTTGTCCATTGTCAACATGTTATTGAAACACGGTGCTGATGCGAATGCTGAAGTTGAGTCATCTGGAAATTCTGTATTTATTGCCATGTTAAAGGGTCATACAGAAATGGTGGAACTGCTGTATGCCTCAGGGGGGGCTCTAACGTTAACTGGCGCTTGTGCTTTGGGTAAATTGGATTTAGTTGGCGAGATAGTAGCTGTAAAACCTTCCGAAATGAATGCGGGTGACTTTGGACCATTGACACAGGCTGTCAGTGAAGGTTACACGAACATCGTCCGTCTGCTTTTAAAGCATAATGTAGAATTAAATGGTCCTTGGTATACCAGCAACTATATGACCTATGCATTACGCTTTTCCGACAAAGAAATGGTAAAGTTGCTGCTTGATCATGGTGCCAATCCGAATCTTACCAATTGGATGGGCGTGAGTTACTTGCATTTATTGGCACTTCAAGGAAACATGGAACTAGCCAAGTTAATGATTAATTACGGTGCGGATATTAATACGGTAGATGATGAGTATTGCACAACACCGTTGGGATGGGCAGCCAAATATGGTCAAACAGAGATGGTCGCTTTTCTTCTCGAGCAGGGCGCTAAGAGAGTTTTAAAAGGTATTCCAGAATGGGCGACTCCAATGGCTTGGGCCAAACGAAAAGGTCATTCAGCGATCGTAGAAATGCTTTCATAACTGAAAATAGATGTAAAGTGAATAAAATCGCCATAATAACTATTAACTCACACAGGCTTGGGGTAGCTAAACTAGCTGACCGTATTATTGTTTTAGAAAATGGAAAAGTAATCGAACAAGGAAACCACTCTGCATTGATGAATGAAAAAGGACGATAATTCGACATGCTCGGAATTCAGGCACAGTGGTATACATGATCTCATAGAGCAAAAAGGATTTATTTAATGCTTTTCCTGAATATCCTTTTTACATTTGTAAGTTCAAATACAAATATAAGAAAAGGTGATGTATATAATGAGCACATCTAAAATAACTATGAAAAGCCCCACTCCAATCCTGCGTATTTTTGATGAGGAAAAAGCCAAAGAATTTTATTTAACATTTTTGGAATTTGAGTTAGATTGGGTGCATCGATTTGAAGATGATCTACCTTTATACATGCAAATATCATATAAAAATTGTATTATTCATCTTTCAGAGTATCACGGAGATTGCTGTCCTGGAGCTGCTATTAGAATTGAGGTAGAAAACTTAGGGTTACTCCATTCAAACCTTATATCAAAGAAATACAAATATGCTCGTCCTGGCATCGAAACAACCCCTTGGAATACTCAGGAGGTGTGCATTGGAGACCCCTTCGGAAATAGAATTGTGTTTTTTGAGAACATTTAATCATAACATTACACCCTAATACTGGGATGGCTTTGTCTGTAGGTTTCGTTTTTATAAAAAGATTGATTATTTTCTACCTATATATTTAGCAAGCTGTAAAATTAACTGCTTCATAAAAAGAATCCATTTTGATCAATCTTTTTTCAAAATGGATTCTACTAATTTTTGTAGTAAAATAAAGGTTTTATTTAAAACCAATCAGGAAAATGCTTCTTTAAAAACGCCAGCTTTACTTCTGTTTGAACGGAACCCCCGCCTTCATGACCATTAAAGGGGTAAATTACCATTTGTTTCTCGCTGTAAATACGGTTATATGTGGCAAAATACATCTGCGCGGGGCAAACTTCATCTTTCAGGGCTACCGAAGCAAGGACTCTGCATTTAATTCTGTCTGCCATATTCATGGTGTCAAAATAGCTTAAAGTTTCCATGACCAAATCCGTTTCGCCCGGATGCATCTTGAGATATTCAGCCACACTTGAGAAGGCGCCATGATATCCCTCAATACGACTAACAAGATTGCTATTGCTTGGTACATCAACCATGGCGAGCACTGGTCTATCATCCAATGCGGAGACAGCCATTCCCAGCCCTCCTCCTTGGCTTGTCCCTTCAAGGACGATTTTGGAAGCATCCACTTCCTCTTGACCAATAGCAAAATCAATGGCTTTGACACAATCCATGTAAACAGCCCGGAAATAATATTCATCTTTATCATGGACGCCCCTGCAGGCGTTATTGATTACAAATCCATTTGTGTATGCTGCACTGTTTCCGGTTTTTCCACCTTGATCTCGACAATCCACTGATAGTACGGCTACGCCCATCGTAATCCAATGCATAAAATCAGCAGGCTCTCCTCGACTTCCAGAAAAGCCATGATAATGAATTAAGCATGGGTATTTATCCTTCTTCATAAATGCAGGAACAATAAACCATCCGCTGATTCTCGTCTCATCCATTCCATTATAGGAAATATCGTAAACTTTGACATGAGTACTAGGATAATCTACCAAAATCTTTTCAGCATTTAGAGGAATAGCCTTAGCCTGCTGAATTGTTTTTTTCCAAAATTCATCGAAATCATCCCTCCGCGTCAATGCAGGAATGTAGTTATAGAAGTCCTTCGTCACATCGTCAATATAGCCCATTACCATTTCCCCTCCGTTATTTACTGCTATATACTAGTGGATTCAAATGACTTGCAGCAACCTCACCTGGTTTCACTCCTGGTAAGCACTGAGCTAAGTCATTTTTACGAGCATTGCTGTCTGGTTCGGCAGCAATAGAACCATCTGCATAATAAATAATCGTCATGACCTCTCGCATACGGTCAGTTGGATTTCCTGGAGCACAGTGCATCGTCCATCCGGCATGAAATGTTGCATCGCCAGCGGCCATTGCACCATAGGTCACTTTTTCGAAACCTTTTCCTTCAATATTGCTCTAATGTCCGGTGAGACTCATCCGAAATCTCTATTTTACTGACATACCCTGTTTTTTGAGATCCCGCAGCGAAAGTCATGGATCCCATCTCTTTTGTAATAGGAACGATTGGCATCCACATTGTGATCGTTTTGTCTGTATCAAGCGGCCAATAAATTTGATCTTGATGCCATGGCGTGTGCCCGCCTCCCGGTTCCTTGAACAATGCTTGATCATGATAGATCCGCACACCATCAACACCCATCAACTCAGCTGCTACTTTTGCAAATCTGCGAGCCATGACGAAACGTTGAACAATTTCACTTTTTTCCCATACATTCCCTATCTGAATGAACGCTTTTCCGTAAGTGGTCCGTTCGTGAATGGGCTTCTTATGATAGTTGAGTTCTTTTACAACCTCCCTGATGGCTTTTCCATAAAAGGAAACCTCTTCTGAAGAAGCTAGACCTCTTAAACAAATGTGACCGTTTTTTTGATATTCTTCGATTTGACCCGAGTTCAGTTCATAACTTTCATTCATAGATGGAATCTTATCAAGTTTCTTACACATCTAATTTCCCTCCAAGTTAATCATAGTTCCTCAATGTGAGATAGGTCACATCCATTAACATCCATAAATATGCATATTAAGATCTCTATTAGGAAGTTTTTCCTGTTTCTATCATTTATTTTTTTACTCCATCCTTTAACGTACTTCCTGACACTTTAAGAGAGTTGGGGCTTTCATTGCCGTACGAATCAAGTGCATGGACTTCAATCTCATACAATGTATTAGGCTGTAATCCGTCGAGTGGCAAGGTTAATGGATTTGGTATAGGAGCTTTGTAGAATTCTGAGAAGGCAAGGAATTGATTTGCTACCTCCCCTGTTTCCGCTTTTTTCACTACTATTTTATAGTCATGGATAAGAAGGTCATCTATAGCTTGAGTAAATATGATTGTCAAGCCGGTAGACGTCGTATTTTCATGGACAATAGTAATCTCGGAGCCCGCTTTAAAGAAAGGTGCCTTTTTGTCTCGCGATTCTGTATATTTGAATTTCTGTTTATTTGCAGGATAGCTGATTTCAAATGGTTCCCCTATCCAATCATTCCTATGAATATCACGGCGATGAAGCAATACTTCGCTGTCATAAACCTCTACAATCATAGCTTGGTTCAGGATGTTAGCACCCTCAGGTATTTCCCCTTGAACTCTTCCGCTTTCAAGAAATAAATAAGCACCTGTAGAAGTTCCAATTGAAGTGAAATCTTTTTGATGGATGATTCTAGGATCATCTAAAGGATAATGCGTATGTCCGGAAAACGCGATGACTTGAGAATATTGTTTCAATGTATTATAGAAAAGATCTCTATTTTCAGAAAAGCCCCATTCGCTTCCGTAGATTGTGTTTATCATAGGGTGATGGTGGAAGACGAAAATCGGTTTGTTCGGATCATCTGCATGTGCTTTCCTTAACTGTTCTCCCAGCCATTTAATTTGTATTGAAGAATACGTTCCTTCCGTTATACCGTCTTCTGTTCCAAGAATAATAAAATGATAGCCATTAATGACCTTGTGAAAATAAATAGATTGCATCCCTGTTTTCTCGAAATAACGTTTTTGGGCATCCGCTGCGGATAATTCATTCCAATAGTCATGATTCCCGATTGCCATCAATGAAACGGCATCTGATTGTTTTCTAGAATTGTAAGCAGACATAAATTTATCATACTCTTGAATTGCCCCATTTTCAGTTAAATCCCCAACAACAACAAAGGCATCCTGTTTTGGAGCTACCCTGTTTAATTGTTCTAAAGTAGTGATAAATTTTTCTAGTGTATGATTATGATCTGAATCAATATGTACATCACTTATTACTGGAAAAATTAAATTCGGTTTATTTTGAGATTTATCCTTGCTCATTGCGTTTCTCCTTCTAAAAAATTTTTCAATCATATAATATTTTTTAATTCCCAAATAAACATATCGTTTGGTTCAATGAGATAATCGACACTTGGAATTACAAAGTGAGCTAACTGGCTTAGTTCTTTATAAGAGCCAATACCGGACATAACCCCTATTCCATACCGGGCATTACTGTTTTTAGCAAGCTGCATATCAATAACCGTATCTCCAACAATGATTACTTCTTCTCTTTTTAAACGAAACTTTTTACAGAACTCTTCAACCACTTCAGGATTAGGCTTTTTTTTATATAAATCTGCGGTTCCAATAAACTGGACGGCATTCTCAATACCTAACTGCTGTAAACAAAGTTTTGTAGTTTCATAGTCATCTGAGGTAGCGATTCCTACGATAATACCCTTGTCATTTAGGGTAGAGAATAGTAAATCCAGGTTGCATACCGGTTTTACATTATCGATGTGTTCCCTTGTCTTATGTAACAACCGTTCCGATAGCCAATGATGCAAATGGGGCATATTTTCAGGTAAAACTCGATTAAATGCTGTGGCAATATCTAAAGACGTACCACTGGCTAGATACCCTTTTTCATCAATTTTGCCATTCCTTAATCCTATCGAATCACCTAACTTTTCTTTTAAAGCTTCATTTTCCTTATATCCGATGCTCTCCAATAACTCTTCGATGACCTCATTTGCAATCGGTATCCAAAGTTCATTAAATTTCAATAAAGTACCATCTTTATCAAACAATATACCTTTAATCCCCAACTGTAATAACCTCCTTACAAACGTCATTCGTTTTCCTCATCTTGACTTTTCCACATGGATAAAGATTAAAAGCTAGAAATTCACTGAGTTTTCTGCTTCACATCAGTATTTCTAGCTTTTTTACTATTCATTAATCCCGTGTGGTCAAACTGCTTCAATATTCTTTTATTGTGGCTCTTTTCGTAAACTTTGTTGCTTTTGGGACTTAATAAAGGGCATTTACTATGTTTCTAGG
>NZ_JBALOS010000057.1:19394-27313 GCF_036962765.1 Neobacillus drentensis | reverse complement strand
CTTATACGAAAAACAATAATATATGCGAAAATAGCCTTTATTGTTAAAGTCCTTTCACCCACAGTCCTGCCATCTCAATCCAATTAGCCACTTCAGGCTGTAGGGTCAATTCATTATCTTTTCCCTTAGTCTCCTCTGTTCCAAGGGACAAACCATGTACCCCCTTCGGATAAATGTGCATTTCCAAAGGGACTTTATTATTCAAAAGTGCTCCTGCAAACAGAAAACTATTTTCAACAGGAACGGTATCGTCTGTATAGGTGTGCCATAGGAATGTTGGCGGTGTATCTGTAGAAACCTGTTTTTCTAGCGAGACATCATGTAAAAGCGTCTCATAGTTTCCCCCCAACAAAGCCTTAAAAGAACCTTTGTGCGCATACGTTCCAGAAGAAATGACTGGGTAACTCAACAAAATTCCATTGGGCTTTATCTCTTCACTTGAAATCCCTAAACTTTCTGATAAGAAACTTCTATGCCAGAAAACACCTAAGCTTGCCGCTAAGTGACCACCCGCAGAAAAACCTGCAACGATGACCTTATTTACATCGACATTCCATTGTTCAGCATTTTTTCTGATAAGGGCTACTGCCATTGACAGTTCTAGCAGTGCTGTCGGAAAAGCAGCCGGACGAACACTATACCTTAAAACACATGCGTTAAATCCCATTGCGTTCATTCTAATCGCAATGGGTTCAGCTTCTCTATCAGAAGTAAATTCGTAGCCCCCTCCAGGACAAATAATGATAGTTGGACGTTTTCGACTACTATCTATTTCTGGAGAGTTATTCATAATGTAGGTATACAGTTTGGCTTCAGAATGCTCTGTACGAATATCGATTATTTCATGTATCAATTTTTGCTCCACCTCTTCCTTAAATAACACCGGTGACAATAGAACTTGCCGGTACAGAAAACTCTGTCACTTGTCCTCCTAATCGCAGTGCAACCGGAACCTCTTCATGGGAACGATTCAATAGAACAATAACAATGGAACCATTGGGGTTTTTCAAACTAACTACATCTAGCTTATCCGTATATTTTGTAGAAGCAATTCTCTTGGCTCCTGGCTCAATATATCGACTAAAATGACCAATATATGTGAAAGAAAGTTTTTCTTGTACAATATCATTTTCTGTGTCACACATGATCGGAGCATCGCAAAAATTGTTTACATGATTCGGACCGCCTTCTTTATTAAGAATGAGGTTCCAATCAATAAAGGCGTTCATACCGGCATTAATATTTCCGATAATGTCATAAGCGTACATTTGCGCGTTTTCTAACTGTCCAGCTTCACTAAAACGGCTATATTCTACGCATCCTTCAGTAAAAATCAGTTTCTTATCCGGGAATCTTTCATGTACCAGCTTTATCGCATCAAAATGTTCACCGGTATACCAATGGAAGGCTATGCCCTGTACCATTTTATCTGTTTCTTCATCAATAATTTCACACGCACGTTCAAACATTCTTTCTTTATTGTGATCCCAAACACAGACCTCAATATCTTCTAATCCATTGTCTACAAGTACAGGGTATAAATAATCACGTAAAAATTCTTTTTCTTGTTCACCAGTGTACAAGCAGGAATCCCATGTCTGTGTGGCATTGGGCTCATTTTGAATGGTGATCATATCAATTGAAAATCCTTTGTTACGATATTGCTTAATGTAGTGACAAATATACACAGCCCAGAATTGTCTATATTCCGGTTTCAGGGATCCGCCTTCCGTTCTTTGTCCATTGGTTTTCATAAAAGCAGGCGGTGACCAAGGTGACAACATGACACTTAATGCTTTGCCTGCCGTTTGCTCAGCTTCTTTTAAAAGGGGAATGATATACTTTTCATCTCGCTCCAGGCTAAATGAGTTGAATTCAGTATCAGAGGGATCATCCATGGCAGCATATTGGCTTACGGAAAAATCACAGCTATCGATGTGAGTACGAACCAGATTATAACGATTTCCGTTACTCCCAAAATAAGCTTCTAGTATTCTTTTTTGATTATCTTGATTCATCAAGGAAAATGTGTAACCGGCAGCCTCTGTAATGGCTCCACCAAACCCATCAAACGTTTGATACTCCATGTCAGGATAAATGTTAACAACTTTCATTTCAGCTCCTCTATCAGAGGAAAATTCTCTACTACTCTCATAAGTATTTTTGATATCTTCTTGATAGGTCGTCGTTACCAGCTTTATATTCATACTTATTTACTCCTTATTAGTAAAAATTCTTAAGAAATTCTTATCATTTTTTCATTATCGTCATTGCGCTTTTGGCTGCCAAATTACAATGCAAGATCTCATTCCCTTGTTGTTTTAATTGAACAGCCTTCATTTCATCACTATCATTAAATAAAATGGTCACTATTGAACCATCCGTATTTTTAAAAGCTACTGAACGAATCTCTTCACTACTAGAGGAAGCAATACGTACTGCCTTTGGTTGAACAAATTTACTAAAATGTGCTAAGGCATAATAATCCAATGTGTAAGTTAATGCCTTTGATTGTTGTTCTATCGTAACAACTCCACGACAAGTACTAAGACCAAAACCAGGTACAGATGGTCCATTTTCTTCATCTAATGCCATATTCCATAACACAAAGGATTTTGAATCATTTCGTAAAATTTCAATGCCTGTTCTTAACACATTAGAAAAGGCTGGTTCAAAGGCTGGAATCCATTCTCCACCTGAACCTTCTGTAAAATGAACCTCTTTATCTGGATACGCCATATTTACTTGATGTTGAGCTATTGGCTTCCCGCCATACCAATGCCAAGCAACTCCATCAACTGCATCACCAACATCATCTATAACTGCCAGTGGATAATCTGGGCGATCCCAATTATGGTCATAGCATAAAATTTTCGTCTCCAGACCATTTTTCGAGAAATTCGGTTTTAAATAATTTTTAATAAAATCAGCTTGCCGTTCCGGCAGCATGAGCATACCCGGATAGTGCCCCGGTACATAAAGTGGTTCATTTTGCGGAGTGACTGCATATATAGGAAGACCTTGTTCTGAATATGCTTGAATATATTTTACAAAATAATCCGCATAAACTTCATAACATTCTTCCTTTAGTTCGCCACCAATCATTGACCCACTAGTTTTCATCCATGCTGGAGGACTCCAAGGAGACGCCATCAGTTTGATTGCAGGATTGATTGCTAATGCTTCCTGTAATAAAGGAATAATATCGTCTCGATCATGGGCTATTGTAAATTGTTCTAGCTGAAAGTCCGTTTCCCCCTCCGCAATATCATTATAGCTATACATTTTACGGGCATAATCAGATGCACCCATCGGGTTTCGTAATACAGATAAACCAATTCCCTTTTCATGAGAAAAAAGCTTTTCCATCAGTTCCGTTCTTCGTTCCTTGTCCAAAACTTGATGAATCAAATAGGCAGAGGAATCTGTAAAAGAAGCACCGAAACCGTCAATTTCTTGATATGTTTGCGTTTCATCAATTGTTACAACAATACTATCAACTGTTGATTGACTTGCTTCTACTTGTTGAACAACTTTTTGTACAAATAATTCTTGTTCTCCATTTGATTGGTAAATAATAAGATCTTGCATAATATACCCCCTATAATAGTAATGAGCGCTCTTTCTAGAATAATTCCCAGTTGAAACATAACCTCTACCACTTGGCTTTCAAGTCGCTGATGTTAAGCTACTTTTTAACATAGTTATTAAATATTTTTTCAAAAAGGAATGATTTTACAAATGCTGGTCCAGAAAAGCCTAAAAACAACCAAATAAACAGTAATTTTGGAAAATAAATCGGAATAAGACCTACAAAGAAAATTGTAATCATGAATAATATAATCGAATAAGCCGTGGAGTGAAGGCACATAAAAAAAGCATTTTTTAAAATGTGAAAACTGGAATTTTCAAACTTAGCAATCAATGGGAAAACATACATGAAGGTTAATACGGATACAGTTACTAGAAATAATAATGGAAAAAGAACCAATGTATTATTTGTATGAACAATTGCTTGAGCCAAAAATATGAAACTAGTTAATCCAAACAAGGCAGCTAACCAAAAGATTGAGCTCTGTTTTAGATTCTTTTTAAAGCTGCTCCAAAAATCTTTGACTACATAGCATTCTTCATCGCGAACCATTTTCAACGTAACTGAATAAAGAGCTGTCATGGAAGCCCCAATGGTTACAATTGGCAAGCAACCGATTAGAAAAACAATATTTAACATTAATAGGTCAAAGATTTTTGCTAAAGTTGAAAAGATCCTGCCTTCAATACCAAAAACTTTCTCCATGAATTTCTTTCCTCGCCTTCAATAAGTATTTAATTCGGAAGAGTTTAATACCGCATTTACGCGATTTTTACCCCCACCTCTACAATTTGAGAGAAGCAAATGAACTTCAAGGTGGGGGTAAGCGGCCCGTAAACGCCTGATAGGTTAACCTTACAATCAGCGGGGAATAACCCCCCCGCTCACTTTATTTCATGCCTAATTTTTTACGATTAATTTCCATTTTTTCACTTCTAATTTTAGAAATTTTATCCCAGTTATTTTGAGCTAGGAATGTTTTGTAATCAGCTAAAAGTTTATTAAATTGTTTATCGTCTTTAGCCCGAATCATTTTAACCACAGTTGTTCCCCAGTTAGTTGTAACAGCACTTAAAGCACGAGCCTCTGGTGTTCCTTGATCTGGATCAGCACCTTCTAAAATAAAATGTGGTTTTAACTTGCCTTTTCCCCATGCTTGCGGTTGTTTAGTTGCCTCTATGGTCGAGTCATCACTTAATGCTGTATACTTATCGTGACCAAAGAAGAAAAATTCACCCATTCGATAATCCTTTTTGTACTTTTCTGGATTTTCTAATCGCAGTTTCTTCACTTCAGGTAGGTATTCAATCTTACCATTTGCATTTACTTTGTAGGTTTGTCCTTCGATTCCGTAGGTAGTTAATTTTTCACCATAATCACTAAGTAGGTAAGTGAAAATTTGCATTGCTTTTGCTGGATCTTTACAATTTTTAGTAATAAAGTTTACCATCCAGCCCGTAATACCAGATTGGTTTAAAGTGGGCTCATTTCCTACCGTACTTTGCGGTCCATCAACGGCAATATATTCTTTTCCAGGATTGGCCGTCATAAAGGATTGGAGATCTGCTCCTTTTTGTGGGAGTCCGCTTACTAACATGGATGCATACTTACCAGCCTTTACCTTTTCCGAATAAGCTGTCCCATCATCTGCAAAACTATCATCACTGATACCGCCATTTTTATAGACAGTATTAATCGTTTTGATCCAAGTCAGAAAATCCTCATCTAAATTACGGTCATAAAATTTACCATCTTTCGTTTCTATTGGAACTCCAAGATAATCTTGTAACACATCCCCAGTAGATTCACCAGGGTAAAATGGAATTAATTTAGGGAATTGAGTTTTGATTTTCATCATAGCACTTTCAAATTCTTCTTGTGTTCTCATTGCTGGTTTACCAATTGCTTCATAGACATCCTTACGAATAATAAATGCTGTTGTTGCAGGAATACTACCACTATCATAATCAGCTTGAGTATTAGAGAAGTCCGTATAACCATAGGTCTTACCATCCGCTAGTTTGTGCCAATTCATTGTTTCTTTTGATGCTACTTTATTAAAGTATGGATCATACTTCGCAGCTAATTCTTGTAGTGGCAATGCCCATGTATTTGCTTTTTTAGATACTTGTGACGTAGAATCAAATGTCGAAATAATGTCCGGTATATCACCGCTGGAGAAGAGAGCATTTAGCTTCGTGTCATCGCCAGTTATGAATTTGATATTAACATTCAAATCTTTTTTTATCTGTTTAGTTACAAAGTCGTGCCCATAATCCGTATTCCACCAATCAGCATTTACATACCAAGTTAAAGTGGTTGTTTTTTTTCTTTTATCTAGTTTCCAAGCGGGTGTATTTTTATCAAGGGTATATCCTGCTTTTCCTTTTGTAGCACTACTTGAATTACTTGTAGTTGCAGAGCATCCTGTTAAAATGAATGAAAGCGCTAACAAAAATATCATACTTTTACTAAGAATCGATAGCAGTTTGGACTTCATTAAACTTCCTCCTTTTAAATTACAACCTTATAAAACTATGAATTTCCTACAACTTCACAGCAATTCTACGATTTTTAACACCCCCTCAAAATCATATTTATACTCGTTTGAAAATACATGTTTATTCTTTTACTGCACCTAACATCATTCCAGAGATAAAATGTTTTTGTAATAATGGGTAAATAACAAGGATTGGCAGGGTTGCAACCACAATAGTCGCTAATTGAATTCCCTTGGCTGTGGTTTCAAGGACAACCGATCCACCAATATTTTGCATGGTATGCATTTGAGATTGAACGATGATCTCATAGATCTTCATTTGTAATGGGTAGAGTGCTTTGTCTGTGATGTACAATTTAGTAGTAAAGAAATCATTCCATTGCCCTACTCCGTTAAACAACGCAATCGTGGCTAAGGCTGGCTTAGATAGTGGCAAAAATATCTTTGAGAAAATTTTCCAATCTCCTGCCCCGTCCATTTTAGCGGAGTCTTCTAAGGAATCAGGGATACTTCGAAAGAAATTCATTAAAATAATGACATCAAAAAAGCTAAACAGTGCTGGAATAATGTACACCCAGAAACTATTTAAAAGCCCTAATGATTTAATTAACAAATAAGTTGGAACCATTCCACCACCAAAGAACATCGTAATAATCCCTATAGCGGAATATAGCTTACGTCCTTTTAGATGTTTTTTACTGTAGCTATAGGCTACAATTGCACAAAATAATACGTGGCTACTCGCTCCAATAAGGGTTTTAGCAACTGAAATGAAAAATGCCTGCCATATGCTGTCATCTCTAAAAACAGCCTGATAATTTTCAATCGAAAATTCATTAGGCCAAAACGCAAACCCACCATTAGCTAATGATTTCCCTGAACTAAAAGATGAAACTAGTACGTTCCAGACGGGGACAATAATAATAATGGTGAAAATAACCATTAAAATCACATTGAATAGATTAAATAACCGACTATTAATATCTTCTTTTACTACTGATCGTTTCATGGTTATACCTCCTTTCTACAAGACCGATTGATTATCATTTAGTTTGCTAGTTATTTTATGTGATGTAACTAAAAGAATAAGGGCAACAATTGCCATCCCTAGATCAACAGCCGTTGCATAAGAGAAATCTCCTTGGGTCATCCCAATTCGATAAACATATGAGCTAAGTACTTCTGCTTTTGCCTGGTTTTGCGAATTCATTAAGACTAATGTTTGATCTAAATTTGACCCAAAGATACCGCTTACAGATAGGATAAGATTTAAATTGATAATATTTTTCATCATGGGAATTGTAATGTGCCAAATCTGCTTGAAGCGAGTAGCACCATCCATCTTAGCAGCTTCATAGTATGTAGGATCAATTTTTGACATTACCGCCAAATATAAAATCGTTCCCCATCCAACTTCCTTCCAAACATCTGATAAAGTAGCAATCAACCAATATTTATCTTCATCTAACAGAAAATTTTGAGGTTTTGCTAATAATCCCACTGACATTAACATTTGATTAAATAAACCTGTTGTAGAAAACCAAGTAATTAACATTCCGCCTAAAACAATCCAAGATAAAAAGTGAGGTAAATAGGAAACTGTCTGCATGAATCTTTTAAAGGGACCGTCGTGTAATTCATAAATCATAATGGCTAAAATAATTGGAGCCACAAATCCAATAGCTAACTTCAAAAAGCTAATCCCTAATGTATTCACCATTGCATCCCAAAAATATCGATCTGACAAGATAATTTTAAAGTTTTCAAACCCAACCCATGGAGCTGTACTAAAGGTGTCTAAAGCCGTATAGTGCTTAAATGCAATTA
>NZ_JBALOS010000057.1:0-19381 GCF_036962765.1 Neobacillus drentensis | reverse complement strand
ATACCAGGGAGAACCATCGATTGAAGTTCCCATTGATTTTTAAAGTCTACAATAAATTTTTTCACTCTTTGTCCCACTGGTTTTTTAGCGTTTGATTCAAATGTCATGGGTGTCTTGTCTATTAAGGATGTCTTCACTATTCATATCACTCCTCTATTGTATATTTCCAAACAATAAAAACGTTTTTATTTTTATCTAAAAAAAATCACCTCCATGATTTTCGTGTTATTAGCTAGATAGGAATAATCACTATTAGAAGCGATTAGTCCTATCTATTTTCACATTACTGGAATGACGAACGATAATTTCACCTGGCAATTTTTGAATCTTACCTTTTTCTTTCTTTTGAATCATTTGAACAAGTTGATCAATTGCTAGAATTCCTTGTCTGGCAATCTGATTTTTAACTGTTGTAAGGGGAGGAGAAAAGTATTTTGCAAGCTCAATATCATCAAATCCCATCACACTTATATCTTCAGGAATCTGATAGCCTTCAGATTTTAATGCCTTGATACATCCTATTGCACTAACATCATTCCCTGCTAAAAAAGCGTCTGGTAGTTTTTCTGGATGCAAATGGATAAATGATTTCACAGCATTGTAAGTACTTGCTTCATCAAAATAACCATGAAGAAGATAGTTTTCATCCATTTCTAATTGATACTCTTTTAATGCCGCTAAATATCCTTCTTGACGCTGAACACTGTCATACATTGTATCCATGCCGGAAATATAGGCAATTTTTTTATGGCCTAAACTTATTAAGTATTTAGTGGCTTCATAACCTGCAACATATGAATCAAAGATGACACTACCCATTGTGTCTTTCTTCATTACTCGATCTAAAAAAACTGCATGAACCTTTTCTTTTTCCATAGTTGCTACATCTTTCTCGTCAATCGTCAAATCCTCGAAGATAATGCCACCATCAACTCGTCGTCCTAAAATATTACTTAAAATAACTTGTTTATCCTTAGCGACGACTATATTTAATCCATAACCTAATTTTTCACACTCGCGAGCCATTGCTTCAACTAATACATAAAAATAGGGACCGCTTACGCTAGTTGTGAAAAAGCCCAACATCTTACTTTCGCCTGATTTCAACAGCTTACCGTTGAGATTTGGGACATAGTTTAAACGTTCAGCAACTTTTAAAACATGCGCTTTAGTTGCTGGGTTCAATACATCCACATCATTTAGTGCATTAGAAACTGTAGAAATCGAAACTCCTGCTTCTCTAGCTACATCTTTTATTGTTACTTTACCCATTGAACTCGTCCTTTTTATAAAAACGTTTTTATATATACTTAAAATTAGCACATATTTTTTAAAAAAACAATAAATTTATGAATATTTAGAATTCGCATATTTCAATGTCTGATTTATGTAGTTAACAGTTCTCTGATTAAAATTGATCGTTGTTCCTTAACAGATAAGTTGGAGGCTTCCATCAGCTTCGTCAAATCCAAAGCCAACATGATGTTCTCCTCTGCTACCGTTCCATTCTGAATGTGGCCTATCCATTGACAAAAGACGGATTCCCGTGGTTCTGGCAGAGTAATCTCTTCCCAAGTTGACGCATTCTTTTTGGTACTGCGGATAAGCATTTTTGGTTCTGGCGTACCATACAGCAAGGTGCCCTCAGTCCCATGAACTTCAACAGTAAAAGGAGAGTGGCTGTTGACGAAGCTAGTCTCTGCAATCCCTAATGAGCCATTGGCGTAGCGGAAAACAGAAACGGCATTGTCCTCTACTTCTTTTCCAGTAATGTAGCCGTAGCTAGCGTTTACACTTTCCGGCATACCCAGGAACAGTCTATTGAGATAAACTGGATGACAACCAAGATCAATAAGTGCCCCGCCACCGCATTGTTCTAAATTATAGAAGTGGTCAGGAAGCCAACCAGCAATCGCACCATTATGCGCTACACGAACCCGTACAAGTGTTAGTTCCCCAAGCAAACCTTCACGAATCACATTTTGAACCGCAAGTGTATAACTGTCATTAAGTCTTGGAAGGGAAACGGTTAATTTAACTCCTGTTTCCTGAACTGCAGCCAAAATCTGATTTGCTTCTTTCATTGTAGGTGCAATCACTTTCTCGGTAAATATGTGCTTACCCGCCTTCGCAGCTTTGATCATGACATCATGATGCATATTGGTTGGCGTCGTCACAATGACGGCATCAATGTCGGGATTCTGCAACAGTTCATCCAGATCTTTTATGAATGGAACCCCCAGCTGATTTGCCGCCTCTCTGCCGCGTGATGGAAGCTCATCCCATACAGCAGCAATTTCCGTATCTGGGTGATTAAGAGCGTCATTGGCATAATCTTTGGCATGTACGTGCCAGTAACTTAAAATAGCTACACGAATCATGTGTGTTTCTCTCCCTATCCTATGAATTATTGCATCTTGCTATCTCTTAATTGTTGAGATACACCATCAACAAATGTGCTTAGATTGAACATTCCCAAGGCATTTTAATAGGGCTTCCAATTCTCTCCATTCTAAAAAGTTCTTGCGCTTTCTTTGGCAGCCTGTCATAAGTTTCTTGCGGAATTGGGATGGAGGATCCTGCACTATACCAGCTTCTGTTGAAAGTCATTGCAAGATTAGTCCTTCGGGCATTTGAACGATTCGGTGTACCACGGTGCCACATTCGAATATCACGGATTATAATAGAACCCGCCGACATAAACACTTTCTCTGAATACATATGCTCTGCCGCGCGCACGATGTGCAAATGCGGATTAACACTGTTATTCAACGTGTCATGATTGGACCGATCCGGATTTTGGTGCGTTCCACCAGGCCAGACTTCGAGCGGTCCATTCTCTTCGGTGACATCCACTAATGGGATGTTTAAAACTAGACTGAACACTGGCAGAGGAATGGCCAATTCAGGAAAGAGAGGCATAATATCACAGTGAGCATTTTGATAATCTGATCCAGGCATTGGAGTATCAGACGCAAAGTAATTACAATGGTTATCCTTACCTAGAAGTTGATCTATCACGGATGTGGCAATTGGATTACAGATAATGTCTTCATCTATGAAAGGCTCTGTAAAAGGCAAAAACATTTGAGCACGATTTGTTCCTGTATTGTACCCTTTTCGTTCAATATATTCATCGAACAAAGGGTCAAAATTGTTGCGTATATGAGTAATCTTATCTTCCGAAATCACTTTATCAAAAATGATGTAGCCGTTCGCTCTGACTTGCTCTACTGCAATTTCAAGTGTTTCTGGATCTAATTTTTTGGTTGCTTTTTCTTGCTCAGTTAGTTGAATTTTCATCGTTTTTCCTCCAATGATATATTTGTAAAGTCAGTTAAATAGACATTTAGCTTTTTTATACCCTGTTCCCATACGTTTCCATTAAAGCTCATCTTGTTTTTTTGAAAATGGGGTTACAGAAATGATAGATTCATAGACTCTATGACGGAATTCTCATTCATGAGTGTCGTAATTCCCGTCTTCAGGCTGATAAATCCTTATATAATCCACTTCCAAAGTCTGCGGAAATACTGTCTCCTCATTCGGATAACCCGGCCAGTTCCCGCCGACTGCTAAATTAAGCATCAAATAAAAGGGTTTGTTGAATGGGGCCGGGTAGGGTTGATTCTCTGAAGCTTCATCTTCACGGGTATACCATTCACTGCTCCTGTAGTACATGTTACCATCGATATACCAGCGCATTTCCGTCGGCGTCCAATCTAGGGTAAACGTGTGAAAATCATCAGCGAACGCCCCATTTTCTAGTGTAAAGTCTCCGCCTTTATAATAATGCGGATTTCCCATATGAAGTGTCCCATGCACTTTGTTCGGTTCGTGGCCACAAAGCTCCATGATGTCAATCTCTCCGCAGCTCGGCCAATCTCCGTGTATATCAAGATCTGTCGGCATCATCCAGAAGGCAGGCCAGATGCCCTGACCATATGGCAATTTAGCCCGGATTTCAAACCGACCGTAAGTCCAGTCCAATTTGCCCCGGGTAACCAGTTTTGCGGAAGTGTACGGACTGCCCTCATATTCTTCTTTTAATGCTTTAATGATCAACTTTCCGTCTTCGATATAAGCGTTCTTTTTTTCCTTCGTATAGTACTGCAATTCGTTATTTCCCCATCCGTGTCCATCGATATCATAGTCCCATTTCGACAAATCGATTTCAGGCCCGTCAAACTCTTCGCTCCAAACCAATTTCCATCCATTATCTGCTGTTAATTTGATACTGTTCTCACTTCCCATAACACACCCCACAGCTTTCATTTTCTATATTAATAAAAACGTTTTTATTAATCCAAGGTAGCATATCTTATTTCTTATCGCAATACATAACAATGAATATTTAGAATTTTCTATTTTCAACCTTATGATTTCCAACAGATTTCTTGCTTGTTGAAAGCGAAAAACCAGAATAAAACACTTTAATCAAGCGTCTTGCTTTTTATTTCAAAAGTTCCACCATCAACGTTAGTGGATAATGATCGGAAGGATACAGCCCATTTATCTTTGATCGAATGATTTGGGCTTCCAATAATTTCACATCTGGAGAGACGAAAATATAGTCGATCGGTTCTCCCTCATCTCCGCCTTCAAAATCGTGGAAGGTTTTTCTTACATGTTCTTCATGGTCCATGATAGAAAAAGCATTGATTAATTGCATCTTCTTTTCACAAAATTGAACCGTTTCGCTGTCAGGATAGTCATTAAGATCGCCCATCAGCATGGACGGCAGTGGTTTCTTATTATTTAATTGATTAATTATATCCCAAATAAGCCGAACACCGTGTGTTCTAGCCTCCTCACTCATATGATCTAAATGAGTATTAAATACCCGAAATCTTTTATTCGGATTTTCTGTTAATGAGAATTCTCCCCATGTACAAATGCGCGGATAGCTGGAATCCCAACTAATACTTCCTTCTAAAAAGGGGGTTTCAGACAACCAAAAAGTGCCTGTTTCCAGCAATTCAACCATGTCACTTCGATAAAGAATAGGTGAAAATTCATCGTCTTTTCGTCTAGGTTCACCTGCCCATTGGTAGTTTGGGAGTTCACAGACTAAATCGGATATCATCCCTTTCTTAGCTTCTTGCAATCCAATAATCATCGGGTTTTCTTGGTGAATAACCTTTGCCACTTTTCCCATTCGATTTGACCACGAATTTTCATCAACTATGGGAATGTCGACTCTTACATTAAAGGTCATGATTTTCATTTACTTTCGATCCTCCTAAACCTTTTTTTATTTTTCAAGGTAACCCTCCAATAAACAGCACAGGATAATACTCCCATACTATTATGCTGATCAGCATAAAAACGAATATAATGACCACTGTCTTATAAAAATACACAACTGAATAAACGAAAAGTGGCCATTATTCGGGTTAAGCTCACTTTCCTTAACTTCTTTTATCGTAAAACTGACTTGCTCCCGTCTTTCACCATATAGTTACTGATTGCAAGATTGATTTTTTCTCTGACGGAAAGAAGCCATTGGTCGTCATGAGGATAATGCATAAAGTCAATAGGCATGGCTTCATCAATGATGGCTTCCACCTCTTCTCGCCCTGCCAGTTTTTCAAGTGCCACACAAGCAGCGATGTCTTGAAACGCCTGTTGCAACAACTTTAACCGTATGGAACTTACAGGCCCATTCTTCCCTGGATAGACTAAGAATGCGTCCCCAGATGGAAAGCCACGGTCAGCGTCTGTATTTAAATAAGGATTTATATCCATATTTAAGCACTTGTGACCGTACCAATGGTTATAACCCCAATGTAAGAATCCTTTCACACCTGCTTTGTATAATTGAAGGCCAATGACTCGAGTGCGTAGACCCGGCATATTCATGAAACGATTCGATAAGCCTTCTTTATACTCACAACAACAATAGTACGCCCAGAGATTTTCCACATTGTTCTCAATGAATTTTGGGATATGCTCCGTTGAAGCTACTGGTACATCCACTAGACCTCTTTCATAAAAATCATAATCCGATAACGCATCGAATACCGGAGCATTGAACCCAATCTCCTTGATGATGTTTCGAGCAACGCTATAGTGCTCGATATTGCTCGTATTCGGCTCATCAGAGATATGGAAGTGGCATAGTTCTTCCCAACCTTTTTCTTGTAAAAATTCTTGAAGTGATTTTAGGAATGCCTTCAAAAACTCTTTATAGTCGTCTGAGTCCGCACGGGTATGCCACCCAAAAATCTTCGTTTCTACGCCATCCACATCCGCATATATTTTCGGTGCATATTCAGCTCCCCATTGAGAGAACAAATGAGTCATTTCAAAATATTTCATACCTTTTTCTAAACACATCGTCATAAAACGATCGAGTAATTTGAAATCAAAAGCATACACACCTGAATCTTTCATGATTCGAACCAACTGTACTGTTGGACGATCTCCACCAACATGCATTTCAAGTGCAGGTGAGAAAAGTGGTGTTAGAATCATATTAATTTCGTGCTCTACATAATTTTCAATGTAATTTTCAATAAGTTTGAAATGTTCCTCAGAAAGCATTTCTACGTTGTGCTGATCCGCGATGCAATCAAAATAAAACCATTCAGTACGCTTTAGCCCATGATCAGCCATTTCTACGTTCAGTAAGTCGAGGGTGAACACTTCAGTTGAAACCGTTTTGTTCTCGTGAACTACATCTAGTCCAATCTCATACTTTCCTTTTTCTAAACCCTTTGTGTTTACATAAACCCAGAAACTATTCCACTGTTCATGAACAGCATGGATTTTATTCCCCGGTAAAATTGGATCCGGATAAAGCCCAGGTGTCGTGCGCAAAAGATAGCCATCATGATCGCGATAGTTAGGCATATTAGAAGGTACGAGCCCGACATGTCCAATTTCCACACGGTCTTTGATTTCTGAATTTATTTCTATCTTTAAATTGTGTGTAAGCTCCATTGCTTTTACTGCTAGTTGGAACGAAACATACTCATCAATTAACGCCGTCGTGCGGTCATAACAGCTTGCTTTCAAATCTTCATCTGGAAAAACCTTTTCAAGTGGACTAATTAATCTCGTTTCGAACTTCATAAAGAACCTACCTTATTAAATTTATTTTTCAAGTGCAATCAAAATCTTTACGCGAACTTCTTCAAAATGTGTTGTATCCTCATTTGGCTTGTCAAAGGATTCTAGGCAACTTTTACACAATTCATCAGCCAGCGCCTTGTCTTTTTTAGCAAGCATGTTAAGTAGTTCGTAATCCTGAACGCCTGCTCTCATGGTTTCCAATCGCATACTTCCCCAAGGAATGTTTCCACCTGGATAGGAGATATGCGTGTCTCCCGGCGGGAAGAAAAGATTCTCGTGATTGAAAGGATCCGCTTCCTCACACCAGTTAAAACCCCAGTGTAGGTAGCCTTTCATATCATATCGATAGTTCCCCCAATGTAATAAACGAGTTCGGATGAGCGGCATGTCCCAGAGACGATTCAAATAGTGACCACCCGGGAAGCAGCATGTATAAAACCATAATTCATCGCCATTTTTTCTTATACGTTCAAACTTAGCCATATTCTCGTTATAGTAATTGTTCTTTGGAATCCAAATATCCACCGCTCCATCTAGATCGTACGTTTCTACAGCTTCCATCAAGGGAACGCCTGGTAAGTGTTTTCGCACAATACTCGACAGCATACGATACTCATCTTTACAATTATCTATTGGTTCGTCCCCAACATGTTGGTGTAGAATTTCTAGCCAGTGATTTTCCTCTAAGAAAGTCTTCCATGCTTTTAAATATTGGCTCACGAAGTCGTATCCTTCAGGAGATCTTGCAGGAACGCGATTTCCCAGAATATCGACAACGAAATTTGAATCCCAAAAATCATTGCGGACATACAATAGATTACCTTCAATATGTGTAAAGCCTTTTGAAAGAAACATTTCTATCAGGCGTTTTGTACGGTCAAATTTAAACGCGTAAGTTCCATCTTCAAGTTTAGAAACTTCACGGATTTCGTTCGGAATCCAAAAGTGAGTTTGTCGGGTTCTCGCCATTAAATCAGCATATTTGTCTATCATTGCCCAATGTTCTTCAGACCACATTTCCAGATCATGTTGAGTCGCAATATTATCAACCCTGTACCAATTTGAAATATACAAATTCTTATCTTTAGGAATAGAAACATTAAATACCTTTAAATTTATTGGGATTAAAACACACTTCTCCCCAACCATAAGTTCAAAATTAAAAACATGTTCTCTAGCACTTACACACTCATCTACATAAAACGCTAAATAAAGTGCTTCCGTTGGTGTTTTAACTTCTAATTCTCCATGTAAAATCGGTTGAAGGGCATCATTCACACGGAATGGGGCCTTCCTAGTCGTGTAGCCTTCCGCTGACTCGCCTTCCTCTTCGTTTACACAGAAACTTACTGGACCTGTGTTTTTTTCACATAGCACATCAATCTGTTTGTAGACTTCTAAAGAAATACCTGTTGGCAGATGACAACTCCATTTATACTTGGCACCAATTTCTAAATTATTCAGCAAGATTTGAGTTGAAACATAGGCTGCCTTTGCCGTATTGAGTTGAACTTCATTAACTCCAAGTTTTGAAACAATACTATCGCTATACAGCCATTCATTTTGGTTTACGACTTGATATTTCATTTATATACCAACCTCATCCACTACTTTGTTTATGATGTTTCTTGTAAAACGAATTAAAAATATTGTCCATTTACAAAAATAGTGAGTCATATAAATTACCATGACTCACTACTTAAAATTGATTGATTTTACTCTTCCAAAATAGTTTTTGTAAAAATCTTCGAAAGTGTACTTGTATTTAGCTTTAAAAAAACAAACATATAGGTTGAAAATAGGCCTAGTACGATAAACATCGGGAAAGTGCTCCACAGTACAATACCTACAAGTAACCCGGCAAAGACAGGAATAATTGATTTGTAAAAATACGCTAGTGAATAAAAAAATGCTACTCTGAAAACATGTAATGTCTTTACTTCATAAGACAAAATTACCAAATAACTAATCATGTTAAACGATACAACCAATGATGAAATAAATAGAGTTATAAAATTAATTCCACTTCTCAAAAGAAAATAAGTAGAAAGAAGCGAGAATAAACTGACTACAAATGCAATTAGAGACTGCTTCCAGATCCTCTTGGTGAGCTTCATGTTATGGAAAACCTTACGATCCTCTACAAGGTTTAAGACACAATGGCATAAGTAAAGCAAAGCCACCGGTATAGTGAAAATGGGAATAGAAATGACGTTAAAGAGTACGTTCAAGGCAATCAGTTGTGCAATTAATGACAACAATCCATAAAACTTTCCCTCAATACTAAACATTTCTATTCCCTCTTTCAGCTTAAAAATTATTGACCTTTTTTAATGTTGTACTCAATTTGCTTGTTTCTTTCATCTGTGATTTGCTTCCAACCTGTAGACTCTCTATATGATTTAAAGTCTTTAAAATACTTTTCAACCTCAGAGTCAGACTTCGCATTTAAAATTTTCGCAACAGTTTGTGACCAGTTTTGCTCGATTTTATTTAGATTTCTTCCAGATTCTTTAGATAACATTGCATCTAGGTTAGTAACTTTACCTGGGAAGATTAAATGATCCATAGTCCATTCCTTTTGTTGCATCAATGCTGCCGGGAACTGACTTAACCCCATTTGTCTTGATAATAACGCACTATCCGTAACCCAAGGGTGAGTGCCTAATCCGATTTCAGTTTCATATTTAGAAGGATCAGTTTGTTTTAAAGTAAGCAGATCTTTGTTAAGCACAGGCTTTCCATCTACCATTTTATATGTCTTTCCTTCTCTACCATAGTTCATTACAGTATCGCCCTCAGGACTAGTTAAATAAGTTATCAATTCCATTGCTTTTTCAGGGTTCTTAACTTTCTTGGAAATGAAAGTTAATGTCCATCCTTGAAGTGATGGACCTTGTACCATTGTCTTTCTTCCAATAGTAGAAGCTGGGCCATTTACAGCAATATATGGAGCATCTGGAGACTTCAAACTTCTTTGGCTCATTGGATCCGTATCACCAATGATGTTTGGTTGGAAATAGGCAAAATAACTTCCGTTGATAACTTGTGCATTGTTGTTATCATCATTCATGGTTAACATGTCACGGTCAGTTAGACCATCGCGACGTGCTTGAGAAAGTGTGCTGTACCATTTTTGAAAATCTTTATCCATATAGCGGTCGTATTGCTTGTCATTTTTTGTTAATGGAACTCCAATCATATCAGCAAGCGTGTCGCTGAAAATTTTGCTGTCGGCTGGGGCTAATAACGGCCAAGTTCCAAGTGGAACAATTGGTTTCCCACTGTCATCTTTTAATCCTAATTCTTGCACTTTCTTAAGTGCTGCAATGAATCCTTCAGGGGTAGACATGTCTGGCTTACCAATTTGTTCGTAAATGTCTTTACGAACTAGGAAAGCTTCATTTCCATATAGTCCACCTTTTTCATAATCTGCTTTTGTTGTTGCAAAGTTTGGATAACCATATAGATGTCCGTCTTTTGTTGTGTAGTATTTTGTTACTTCTTCTTTAGAAGCTCCATTATAGAAATATGGATCATATTTTTTTGATAAAACATCTAAAGGAAGTGCCCATTTAGCTGCATCTTTTACTAGCGGATCTGATCCATCTAGTGTGATGATGTCAGGAAGGTCTCCAGAAGCCATTTTCGTATTAAGGTTTTCACTTGTTCCAGCTTGGTAGGTAATACTTACGTTTGTGTCCTCTGTAATAAACTTCGTTGCGTAATCCTTGCCCCACTTTTGTGCAAACCAATCATAGTTCACATACCAAGTTAGGTTCGCTTTTTCTTTGTCTTTTTTCCAACTTGGAGTGTCTTTACTTACTGAAATCTTTGCCTTTGGAAGGTCATAAGAAGCTTCGCTGCTTGCATTCTTACTTCCTTCACATCCAACCAATGATAATCCGCAGACCATTATTAATGAGGTAACCAGAGCTCTCTTCATGTGTGATTCTCCTTTTTTGTTTTTGTTTATTCTTTTACTCCGCCAACTAACATTCCACTTATGAAATATCGTTGTAAGAATGGATAAACCAGGATAATTGGTAGTGTTGTCACAACCATCGTTGCTTGTTGCAATGATTGAGTTGTAAAAGCATTCGCAATGTAAACGCCAGACTTAGCAGATGTTGCTGCTGCCGAAGATGTTAAGACTTTGTATAAGAAAAACGAAATTGGGTACAAATCCGGATTAGAAATATACAACTTTGTTGTAAAGAAGTCGTTCCACTGGTATACACCATGGAAAAGCGCAATGGTAGAAAAAACCGGAAGTGAAAGCGGTACAATAATCTTGAAAAAGATTTGGAAAAATCCCGCACCATCTATCTTTGCAGATTCCTCCAAAGAATCTGGTAACCCCTTAAAGAAATTCATAAATATAATCATGTCATAGAAACTAAATAGGGAAGGGACGATATATACCCAAAAGCTGTTCAATAATCCAAGACTCTTAATTACTAAGAATGTAGGAATCATACCACCGCCAAAGAACATAGTAACGATACCCATTTTAATGAAGAAATTTCTTCCCTTTAAATTAGTTTTACTCATTGCATAAGCCGCAGCTCCAGTCACTACCAGGTGTCCAAAAACACCAACTACAGTTTTTAAAACTGAAATGCCAAGCGCATGATATATTTTAGAATCCTGCAGGATCGTCTGATAGTTCACTAGTGTAAACTTTCTTGGGAAAAACGTAACTCCTCCCCGCATAGCATCGTTTCCATCATTAAACGACAGGGCTAATATGTTTATTAATGGAAAAATAATCAATGCAAGAAAGAAAATCATAAACAAGATATTAAAAATATTAAAAATCTTTTCTCCTTTTGATTGTTTCATATTCGGGCCGCCGTCCTTATTTAGAAAATAGATGCCTTATTAATTTTCCTTGTCGCCAAATTGGCTAGGAGCAGAAGTATGACTGACACAACTGAAGTAAATAACCCTATTGCTGCTGCGTAAGAAAAATCACCATTCCCTAGGCCTAAGTGATATACAAATAGATCTAAAACTTCGCTTCGTGGCATGTTCAATGAATTTTGCAGTACCAAACCTTGTTCGAAGTTAGAACCAAGTACACCACTCACACGAAGTACAAGCATAAGTACAACGATTTGACTAATACCTGGCAATGTAATGTGCCATATTCTGCGAATTTTTCCGGCGCCATCAACCTTAGCTGCCTCGTACAATGTCGGGTCAATTCCAGACATTGCTGCCAGATATAGAATCGTACCCCATCCAACTTCTTTCCATATGTCAGACAATGTCGCAATTCCCCAATAGTTATTCGGATCTGACAAAAATTCTATTGGCTGCGAAACAATATGCAGTGACATTAGGATATTGTTCATTAGACCTGCTGCACTCAACCATGAAATAACCATTCCACCAAGTATTACCCAAGATAAAAAGTGCGGAAGATACGAAACCGTCTGTGCAAATTTTTTAAACATACCCACTCTTAATTCATTAATAAGGAGCGCAAGGATTATTTCTGCAGGAAACCCAACGAGAAGTTTCACAAGACTAATACCTAGAGTATTGAAAAGTACATTGTAGAAATCCTTGTCCCCTAAAAATGCTTGGAAATTTTGGAAACCTACGAACTCTGATCCCGTAAAGCCATCCAGTGGAGAGTAGTTTTGAAACACGATGATAATCCCAAACATGGGGATATACGCAAACAGAATCATTAAAATAATGCTTGGCCAAATCATCGCTTGCAGCTGCCATTGAGAAATAAATTTATTTTTAGATTTATGATTCACCTTTATACCGCCTTTCGTAAGGCTATAAAACCTTAGCTCCCCACTTTAGTAAGCGCTATCTTTAAAGCCATTATTTTCGCTATATTACGCAGTGCTACTGATATTCAATATAATTAATTAATTTTATTAAATATAGCACTGCGCAACATCACATACTCATTTAACAAAACAGTACTTTTAGGGTTTAAGTAAGTTTACTTAATGTTCGATAGTAAAAACAGAATGTTCCAGATCATTAATATAAATTTTAAATTCTCCAGGCTCAATGCTTTGTTGTAAACTTCCATTTAAGTAGTGTAAATCATCTAACGTAATGACCAACTCAACTGTCACCATTTGATTTGCAGGGACTGTCACCACTTGATATTTTTTCATTTCACGTATCGGGCGAACAGCTTTCGATACAGTATCTTCAATATACAATATAGCAATCTCCGAATACTCATACTCACTTGGGTTTTTTACTTGGAACGAGATTTTTATATCTTGTTCTTCAGTAATTGTATGACCAGAAATCTCAAAATTCGAGTACTCCGTTTTTGTATAAGTCAACCCGTGCCCAAATGAGAAAAGTGGACCAACCGCACAATCTTGATATCTGCTGCTATAACTGGATTCATTTGCCGGGCGCCCAGAACTATATTCATTATAGTAAATTGGCACTTGAGATGAATAACGTGGAAAAGACATGGTTAATTTTCCTGAAGGTGTGTCCTTTCCAGTAAGAAGTTCAGCAATTGCTATTCCAGCTTGTGTACCTGGGTACCAGCACCAAAGTAAAGCAGGAATGTCATCAATGATATCTTGAAGTGCTAGAGGTCTACCTGAGAAACAAACACAAGCATATGGCTTATCCGTTTTCTTAATATCTTTAATAAGCTGTTGCTGTTGTTTATCCAGTTCAATATTCACACTACTATGACCTTCACCACTTAATTCCCAGTGCTCCCCAATCGCTGCAACAATGTAATCACATTTTTCAAGTTCCTCTTTTGGACAATCCTCCAATGTTTCATATGCACCTAATTCTAAGGATTCATCTACTAACCTCATGCCTTCAGCTAAAGCAACTACATCGTCAAAACTTCCTTTACATTGCCAATTTCCAAGCAGCTCTTGTGTATTTGCGAATGGGCCAACTACTAGTATTTTTTTGTATTCCTTACTAATTGGCAACAAAGAATCGTTCTTCAGCAATACACAACTTTTTTTAGCTGCTTCCTTAGCGAATTGTAAGGATTTTTGATTTAAAATGACTGTTTCTTCTAAATCTTCATCAACGTAAGGATTTTCAAACATACCCAGTTCATTTTTAAGCTGTAAGATTTTCAAAACGGCTGCATCGATTTCATGTATGAGCGCCGGGTTTTCTTCTAAAATTTGTTTATGATTCTCAAGATATAGGGTTGAAACCATTTCGATATCTATTCCTGCTGTTAAAGCTAACTCCGCTGATTCTCTTCCATCTTGGGCCACTCGATGGTTCTGCAATTCTGAAACTGCTCCCCAATCTGAAATAACAATATCGTCAAATTGATATTTATCTCTTAAAATATCTTTCATCATTTCTTTACTAGCAGTCACAGGAATACCATTAAATGTATTAAATGAACTCATCACAAATTTCGGCTTTTCTTTTAGAGCGATCTCATATGGTTTACCGTAGTATTCGAAAAATTCTCTCATAGACATATCAACAGTATTATAATCTTTACCACCAATACCAGCTCCATATGCCGCAAAGTGCTTCAAACATGCTGCTACTCCGTCTTGAGAAATCTTTCCTTCCGCATCCTTCTGATAGCCGTTAATCATTGCACCACCAAGATTGCCGGATAATAGATGATCCTCTCCAAAAGACTCCATCACTCTTCCCCATCTAGAGTCCCTCACAAGGTCTACCATCGGAGAAAAATTTACATGTATTCCAGAAGCGCGTAGTTCAGAAGCCGTGTACGCTGCAACTTCTCGTAAAATATTTTCATCCCATGTACAAGAAAGGCCTAATGGAATAGGAAAAATCGTCTTATACCCATGAATGGCATCATGCATAAAGAGCAAGGGTATTTTTAATCTTGATTTTTTCAAATATTCCGATTGAATAAGATTTGTTATCTTTGCACTTGAAACACCAATAATACTACCGATTGTATATAAGGTATCTCCATCAAGTAGTTCTTGGGAATAACCCGGACCAGTTTCGACCATTTCATTGTCAATTTTACCCACATAATGTTCCCCGGTAATTTGAGTGAGTTGTCCAATTCTTTCTTTAAGTGTCATTTCTTGAAGTAACTCTAGTATTTCTTTGTTTTCCATACAAAATTTCACTACTTTCCTTAGTAGAAAATTACTTCCACTCTAGTTTTGGTAGAATATCTTTTTGTAAGTCGCACATTTCATCAATCATGGCACATGCTTGATAATAGGTAGGGGCTTGCGGATCTAGTAAGATTGCTTGTAATAATTTTGTTTTTGATTTCTCTAGAAACGCTTCAATTAATAGTTTATGGATTGATCCTTGAATATGAATCGTTCCAATAATTGCCGTTGGTAATTCTACTGTCATTGGTTTAAGGGTAATCCCACTTCCATTAACAATTGCTTGTGTTTCAACTACCATATCATCCGGAAGTCCCTTTATCGCACCGTTATTTGGCATATTTACTGCGTTTAATTGAACTTCATCGTCAAAGAAAATAGCTTCAATAATTGGGATAGCGTATTCACAACTGGTTTGAACATGTTCTTTATCAAATTTATACGCCTGCTCTGTCCAAAGTTCTTGAGTTTGAATTTTTGAAAATAAACCTTTATCCAAGCTATTCCCACTGGCGGCATACACAAAGTCCGGTGTTCTTGAATCCTTATCCCATAATTTTTCTCTCATTGGGTCATAGCGATACTGCAATGATAATCCTGCATAAAAATCTTCAGCATACGATACATACTCTCCACAATGATTTGTACCAGGATACGGATAATAACCATAAATATGGTACATCGTTCTAGATAACGCGATATGATCAAATTGGGCTAAACTATTGGCTTTCTTTTCTTTTTCATAAAATAATGGGTACAAATCTTCGCCAGTTTCTTTATTCCAAACTTTCGTAAAGAAGCCAAAGTGATTTAGCCCTCCACCTTCAACGCCTATTTCACTTGTTTCCATTTCTAAAAATTCAGATAATTGATGAATTCCCATATCTAAACCGTGACATAAGCCTACTACTTTAATAGATGTTAGTTTAGAAATTGCTTCCACTAACTTCGCTTCTGGATTTGTATAATTAATGAACCATGCATTTGGACAAACTTTTTCCATCGTTTTAGCAATTTCAAGCATAGGCCCTAAATTTCTTAATGTATGGAACATGGAACCCGGCCCACCATTTTCACCATAAATTTGTTTACTGCCATAACGACGAGGAATATGAAAATCTTGAGACCAATAAAAATATCGCTCTACTTCAATTGCAACAATAGCGAAATCAGCATCTATTAATGCTTCCTCTAAATTTGTTGTTTGCCAAATCTTTGCTGGATGTGAAAATGCAGTAAACATTTCTGTTGCATATTTATAGGTCCTATTCACATTTTCTTCATTTATATCCATAAGTGCAATTTCCAGTTCAACTTGATTCTTCAACCTATTTGACAGAACCATATCTTGAAGCGCTCCTAATGCAAAAGATACACTACCAGCTCCAATTAACGACACCTTCATTTTTTTCATGATCATCATTCTCCTTTGAGTTTTTTAAAGCTAAATATCCAGCTCCGATAACTCCTGCATCTAAGCCGAATACCGAAAGAACAATTTTTACTTTATCTTTTAAATTCTCGAGAACTTTTTGTTTAGCGCTTTCAATTATTTTCTCTATTAACCATGGGTTGTTATAAATAACTGCTCCCCCAACAACAAAAACACTTGGATCTAAAGTCTGTATCAAAGAAGCAATCGCACTAGAAAAATGCTCAACCCATACATTAATTACTTCTATAGCTTTTTTATCTCCTTGTTGATACTTTTCAAATAATAACTGTGTCGTACCATCAACATCATACAAATGCTTACTTTCCATTTCTAAGGCATAACCACTGCAGAGAGATTCTAAGGTTCCATCATATAGTGTTGAATGATTTTTTTTACTATCAGAGATAATCATACTCCCAATTTCTCCAGCATAACCGTGAGCACCATGAACAATTTCTTTATTATAAATAATTCCACTTCCGATTCCTGTACTAACAGTGATATACATAGATTCCTTAAATTCTTTTGAGGCTCCATGATCTGATTCCAGAATCGCTACAACGTTCACGTCATTTTCGAAGTAAACTTCGTATTCGGGAAAGTAGGACTCTATTTTTTTAATAGTCAATCCTTCTAAACAAGGAATGTTTGTTGCATCAAAAATACATTCAGTTTCTTTATGCCACGGAATAGGTAGGGCAAGCCCAATTTTACTGGCTCCTTTTGTTTCATTCACTTTTTCTGTCATCTTTTTTATATGTCTAAACATTTCATCAGCATTTTGAAAATTACTTGTCAACGCTGTCGCCTTCCGAATCAAATGTAGATTTTCATCCACCAATCCAACTCGAATGTTTGTCCCTCCAATATCTATCCCTATAACACTGCCACTCATCTTGTTAACTCCTCAATCTTTATTGCAATTAATATATTTCGCTGCTTCCAAATCAAAGAAGAAGTCAATATGTTCATATCCTAGCAATTCCTGTGCTGGTAATTTTGCTTCTAGATTAGAAACTATTTCTTTGGCTATTTGAGCCTTTCGTTCGCCCGTTATAGCTACAACTACTCTTCTACTATGGACAACTTGATTTAAACCTAAGGTAATTCCTTTCTCTAACTCTGTAGGTTGATTAAAATATTTCTGAGCAACTTCCTTCGTTTTTTCTGATAATTCTACTACACTACTATGATTCAAAACAGAACAACCAGGCTCATTTAAGCCAATGTGTCCATTCATCCCCACACCCATAAGACTAAACGTAATGGGATTCTTTTCAATAAAATCATCAATTCTTGAACATTCATTTTGTAAATCTAGCATTGTTCCATCAAAAAATTCTATTTGCTCACTAGCTAATCCTACAAGAGAAAATAAATCTTTATTTAACATTTGATAGCAGCTTCCTTCAGAATCTCTATCAATTCCGACCCATTCATCTAAACTTACGATTTTAAGTTCTTTAACTCTTCTTTCTCTCTCTACTTCTTTAGCAAACTTACGATAACTTTTCTCTGGCGTACTACCAGAGGCTAAGCAAAAAACCGGGTTTTCATCATGTAATAAATGTTCCTTCATTTCTTTTGCGATTTCATTTGCAACTGCTTCTTCATTTTCAAAAATTCTTATCATGATCGTTCACTCCTATAACTTCACATAGAAATGACCTTTATCATTTCACGTTGAAGTGTTAAAATAGCTGCTCCAATTGCAGTGGAATTATCAGAAACACTCACAGAAATATTGGGAGTCCATTCTGTGTAATGTTCGATATATTTTTTCGTACGATTTAAAACACGCTCTGGGAATAATGCTATAGTCTTTCCGCTAATAATGATTTGATCGATATCCAATATACTAATAATATTAATAATTGCTAGGGCTAGATTTGTAGATATATAATCTACACAGTCTTCGACACCTTCATCAGAATTTAAGTTATAAGTGTTTAACAGATACTTAATACCTAATTTGCTTTCTAACCAACCAACTGAAGAGGGTGTTTTCCTGAATCCCGAATCAAAACACATATACTGCAGTTCTC
Source organism: Neobacillus drentensis (assembly GCF_036962765.1). Lineage (GTDB taxonomy): Bacteria > Bacillota > Bacilli > Bacillales > Cytobacillaceae > Neobacillus > Neobacillus drentensis_C. The sequence goes on along the minus strand of NZ_JBALOS010000057.1, from coordinate 725 downwards.
CTGCACTTGCATTGAAGCCTCTATACAAATCTTTGTTTATTATTAAACCTGCACCAATTCCATCCCCTACAGCAATATGGACCAAATCCCTTGGTGCTTCCATAGAGTTTTCCAAATTTCCAAATTCAGCCACCGTTGAAGCGTTTACATCATTTTCAAGAAATATTGGCAAATTAACTTCATTTTCTAAATTTCCGATTATTGTCTCGTAATAATAGTCTTTTTCCGTACCTTCATCGATTTTCATTCTGATCGTTTTTTTTCTCGTATTGATCGCTCCATCGACACCAATACCAATTCCTAAAACAATACTGTTTGTTTCTTTTGCCTTCTTCTTCATACGTATAATGATGTCTTTGAAAAACGAAGTAAAATCTTCACTATAAAATGGAATATTTGTTTCAGTGGAATAAGAATCAATAATCTTACTGTGTAAATTTACGAGTAAAGCAGTAACTTTTTGTCCGATAATTTGTAGTCCCACTGTAACGTAACTGTTCTCATTAAATCGATATACTGTTCTTTTTCTACCTAAACCACCAGAGCCGTCACGACTTTCTCCAGTAGCTGTTAATATTCCTATTTCATCAAAGAAATTTACAATCTTACTTACAGTAACAAAGCTCATGGCTGTTTTTTCTGTAATTTCAACTTTTGCCAACTCGGGATTTTGTAACAATATATCAAAAATAATTTTTCTATTTTCATCCTTTATATCATTGGGT
>NZ_JBALOS010000056.1:0-19506 GCF_036962765.1 Neobacillus drentensis | reverse complement strand
AAACAACAATCTATGCGAATAGAGCCTTAATAATAAAGCGGTTGCCTTCGTATTCGCCGCATCTAATATTAAAAGAAACGATAAATTCATAAATCCCATCATAGTATTCTTGGTCAGAAATCTCATCTTCTAAAAATGAATCTATAAGATTTTTCATTTTATTTCTCCCCCTAAAACTTGCACTTCGTTTCTAATATTTCACTTTGCATTTGCAAAAATCCTTCTTCAATTAAACTGCTTACTTTAGTTGAATAACAAAAAAGCCAGCAATATCAGCCAGCCCTTCTTGTATTACAATCCACTTGTTGTTGAAAGAAACGCCTATTCTTCCATAAAAATTCGTGCGTAGTATTCCGTTTCTTCATCTAATTTGTTGTCTTTTCTCAATTCCTCAATAGTTGCTTTTCGGTCATCTTCAATCACTTGAAAACTTCCTGAAACATTTTGTGTTTTCCCTTTGTTTTTATCCATGCTTTCACTCCTACATATCATCTTTTTTATGTTAGGATATTTATTTCATATTTATTTCCCTTTTTTCATTTTGTGTTTAATTTATAACTTTATTCTAATTGCTCATAATGGTTTCTTCTTAAGCTAACATGCTTCGTTTGTTGAATCAGAATTTGTTCCACAACTATTTGGTTATATCTGCCTGATTCAAACGTAAATAAAATGGCAAAAAAAATAGAGCTATTTATCAACTCTACGTTTTTATTCATGATTAAATTTTTTATTGGCAATCCAATAATTCGCTACCAAGATTGTCAGTAAAATACAAGCAATTGTTAGTAGTACATTGACTATTTCGATTAAATTTACCGAACCTGTGATAAGTGATTCCATTGCATGTTTACTCATACTGGCCGGATTTACATAATCAATTGCTGGATTCAAACCGACAATAATTCTGCAACCCAAAAGGTAAACAATTGAAATTAGTGCGACAATACCTTGACTGTGAAAAATAGTACTAATCATCGTTGTAAAAGATACGATATAAAGAACCCATACAAGATAAAATAATAGTGCAGCAATCATGTCTAAAAATGGAACATCTTCGAAAAGATAATTTACGTATAGATAAGAAGAAAGGTATCCAATCGTTACACTAAAAGCTACTATTAAATAATTTGATACAATTTTTCCACCGATATATGAAATAACAGTAACAGGTCGTGTTAAGATAAAGGCCAACATACCATTTGATTTATCTATTTGAATAATCCCCATCATTGAGATCACAATAATCATCATTCCAAGCTGATCAAATTGGGACCCTAACGTGGTGGCTAGTACTTCTCCTCCTTTTTGAGCTGCCACATTCGGATCCATTGTAATGCCAGTTCCTCCTCCTAAAGATTCCAAAATGGATGGCAAATAAAAAGTTACTATTGGCTGAGTTATCCCTAAAAAGAGAAAGACAATCGGTAGCCAAATAACTTTAAAATCACGTACCATTTGAACAAATTCTTTTTTTGTTAATACAGTAAAATTATTCATTTCTACACCACCAATTTTAAGAAGATTTCTTCTAAAGTATCGTTATTGATTTCGAATTTTACGATGTCCACTTCATGAGAGAGTGCATTTATCAGTAACATATTTTTGTTTTTTTGGATGTTTTCAACTTTTATTTGGACTTTATTTCCTATGACCTCGACTTCCTTCACATAAGGTAATTTTTTTATTACGTCAATCCATTTTTGATCCTTCGATGTGAGCTCCAAATTTAGCTTATTTCCGTTATTTCGGTTTAACAGTTCAGTGATTGTTGTATCTTCTATTTTTGTTCCATTTTTAATAATTACAAATCGTTCGCATATTTCTTCAGCATCCCCCAATATATGGGTTGACAATAAAATCGTTGTTTCTTTCTTTATTTCTTCGATCAGGTTTAACACTTCTCTTCGACCAATTGGATCTAATGCAGATACGGGCTCATCCATGACAATAAGGGAAGGCTTATGTAATAGTGCTTGTGCAATACCAAGTCTCTGTTTCATTCCACCAGAAAATGTGCCGACTTTTGAGTTTTCTTCACCTTCTAGTCCGACTTTTGCCAAAATTACAGGTATACAGTTTGTTAATTCTTCTTTTAGCATTCCAGAAAGTTGCCCCATAAACGTAAGAGTTTCTTTCGCTGTCATCCAATGAAAAAAGTTAGGGTACTGTGGCAGATAACCAATTTCCCTTTTCATTTTCGATATTTTTTTCCCATTCAACAAAACTTCACCAGAGTCTGAATTGATAATATCTGAAATCACTTTTATTAATGTGGACTTCCCAGCTCCATTCGGACCGATTAATCCGACACATTCTCCTGAATTCAGTTCCATCGAAAAATGATTGACAGCCATTTTTCCTTTAAATTTTTTCGTAACATTTTTGATTTCTAATTTCATATTCTCTCACTATCCTTTCTCCCTATGGTAAAGTACAGAATCGGTCCAAGTGTATTGGCAAATAGAATAATCAGAGCCCATGGAAGCACATTCTTTCTTGTCTTTCTATGTCGGTATAAATCAATTAATGCAAATAAAATTAATATCGTACTTACTACAATAGCTGGCATTATTATAGGTAGAAAAGCCATAAAATCAATATCTTTTAGGTCACCCAGACCATAGTGTAACTTCATTTCCATCATCCCCTTCAATCTCATTCTCATTCTTAATAATGATAACTTAGTTGTAGGTGTGTTGCAATAGCTATTCTCATTATTTATAATGAGATTAAAATTAAACAATGAATGTGGTGAAATGGTGAGTAACAAAATTGAAGTTATCATGCATCCAGTAAGAATGAAAATTTGCCAAGCATTAATGAGAAATAAAGAAAATGGCCTAACACCATTAGAAATGGTTAAAATCATTAAAGATGTGCCTCAATCAAGTCTATATAGGCATATACAAACTATGGTGGATTCTGGTGTCATCCACGTTATTAATGAAAAAAAGGTGAAATCTGTTTCCGAAAAATATTATGCTTTAAATGAAGAAGAGGCAAGAATTGACGTAGAGGAATGGAAAAAAGCTTCTAACGAGGAAAAATTGACCTATTTTTCCTATTATCAATTATTACTTATGACTCAATATCAAGATTATCTTAAGAAATTAGGTGAACAAAACTGCGAAGAGGACCTTGCTGCTTTTTCCGTAGTAGAATTAAAGATGGATGAGGAACACTTTATACAATTTCAAAACGAATTAAACGATTTATTGACTAAATACTACAATACTACGAGCAAGAAAATAGATTCTCCGGTTCGAACAATTGCTTTTACAATTATTCCAGATGCTTAACTGAAGTTATAATTTACCTCAATGGCTTGGAGTATTCTCCGAGCCATTATTTATGCAAAAAAACCTTCTCCACCGTAGGAAAGAGCTTTAATTAGGAGCTGATCACTCAGCTTCTGTTTCACCTATCGCACCCGTTACTTTAAGTACATTTCTTCACAAACTTAACTTCTTCCCTTTAACCTACCTTACTCCCAAAGGCTAATTCGTATCAATTATGTAGGTGCTGTAATTAGTTTCTATGAATAGTTAAAAAAAGCCCTTTCTTGTAAGGGCTTTTTTTGATGGAGACTATCCCTGTTTTAAGGTCTAAGTCTATGCTTGAATATGGTCTATAGCGGCTACTTTCTAGATTATGCATCTGTTTATATGAAGAACCAAGGTAGTTAAGCCTTTTTATTTTTTATTTTTAATTTAACTAAGCACTTTTTAGAGTTAAGGAGTCTTTTTTTCGCTACATAATGCAGCAGTTTCGATTAATGATTTTCTCTAATAGTAAAGATTGGGCTTTTGTATTTCGCAAGAGCCCTGACACCTTTCGGATTTAATCATATTTTGTATTGAATAGATGTAAAGGAGGTTATTAAATGGATGGTGTAGGAGCAGGTGGAGGTTTCGCATTAGTAGTTGTATTGTTTATCCTTCTTATTATTATAGGAGCGTCCTTTTGTGGCGGAGGATTCGGAGGCGTTTATTAATATTAATCTTTAAAAGGAGGGGACATTTATGTTCGGATATGGAGGATTCGGCGGCTTTGGTGGCTGTGGCTGCGGTGGCTACGGTTACGGCGGCGGCTTTGGTTATGGCGGAGGTTTTGCCTTAATCGTTGTCTTGTTTATTTTATTAATTATCATTGGAGCAACTGTCTTTTATTAAAATTAAAAGCATCCAACCTAATTTTTTCAAATAAAAAAGCCCTTGTTTTAGGGCTTTTTTTGGCTTTAATGGACATAATTAAGCACTGAGGAAGTAAAATGTATGGCGGTATGCTGATGCTCACTTCTAGATTATGCATCAGTTTATATTAAGTATCATCAGATTAAGCCCTTATTTTAGATGATAATTTCTATACCTATTACCCTAAGGGCATTCGATTATCCTCATTGCTTCTCCTTTGCTTTCCAAATCAATTCTGGAATTAAGGGAAGATTATGAAGCGAAACACCAGCTGCTATGGACAATGCATTCCCGAGTGCTCCAGGCATTCCCATTAAACCTAGTTCTCCTATTCCACGAGCTCCGTATGGTGCATCAATCTGTGGATTTTCAACAAATCCAACCAAGTAATTAGGATTCTCACCATAGCGAAGTGGACGATACGTCCGAAGCTGCGCATTCAAAACCCTCCCTAAATCATCAAAATAAAATGTTTCTCTCCCAGCGAATGCTAGCCCCATGCTCATTGCCCCCATAACCTGACCTAATGCTGTTTTTTCATTCAGCACCCTGCCAGCATCCACCACCGCAGCAGCATTAACCAGTCGATAAGTATAATCTTTACGATCGAATTCTACCTCTACTCCATAAGCCGCAACAGACCACTCCGGACCAGGCTTCCCGGCTCCAGTTTCGGGATCCAATTTCGTTATATGGCGTAAAATATAATTCCCTCTGCCAATGATTTGACCACCAATAGCGTTACCATTTGGATACTTATACCCATAACCAATATCTTTAAAATGGAGACCAATGGATGGATCATCCCTCAAAAACACCCGACTATTTGCCACTTCCAAATCTTCTTTCGGTGCTCTTAGTACACTTGAGGCCACTTCTTTTAATTGCTTAATCACATCTTCTGCGGCATTTAAGGTGGCCCTGCCTGCCATAAATGTTCCTCTGCTGGCAACGGTCTTCCAATGTTCTGGCATTGTCTGGGTATCAACTTCCATTCTGACATGAATTTTATCGACATCCATTTTAAGTCTCTCGGCGAGAATTTGAGCAAGCACAGTCTTAGTTCCAGTTCCAATTTCGATAAGACCTGACATTAAATTGATACTACCATCTCGATTAAAAGTTAAAATAACACCGGAGGGAGCGTTGGCATCAATCGTTGACGTTTTCCAACTGCAGCTTACGCCTTTTACTCTAACAAAACGTTCATTTATCTCTTTAATCGGCCCTTCGTCCCATTTAATTAAATGTTTTACTTTCTCAATACAATGTGGTAAGTCCCCTAAATTGCTTTTATTTAAAGGAACCCTTGTCGGTGTTGTATTTCCTGGTCTAATGGCATTTAGATAACGAAGTTCTAGCGGATCCATCTGCAGTTTTTGTGAGAGTAAGTCCAGTGTTCTTTCAATCACAAAGGAAATCTCGGCATGAGAAAATCCTCTGTATGGGGAGGCATACGGATGATTGGTATACATACAGTATGAATCACACCATAAATTCTCCACATTGTAGGGTCCTGTGCAATCGACTGCCCCAGATCTCGTTACATCAATTGCTTTATCCGAATAAGCACCCCCATCCCACAAATAAAGGATTTCCATAACTTTAATTTTCCCGTTACGGTCAGCCCCAATTTTAACTGTTGCATCCAAACCAATGTGACATGGAGATGTAATGATATCTTCTTCACGCGTATTAAAAACCTTTACGGGTCGGCCACCAACAGCCTTCGATGCCAAGTACGCAAGTATTTCAATCTGAACGGGTGCTTTTCCACCGTAGCCTCCTCCAACAAACGGCGTGTGAACCACAATTTTCCCTATATCTTCACCAAAGTATTCAGATATCAGTGTTTTGACCATATAAGGTGCCTGAGATGAGGTCATTATATTGATTGTTCCATCTCGTGAAATTTCACAAGTTGAACATCTTGTTTCCATTGCGGCATGATCTGAAGGGGCAAAGGAATAGCTTGCTTCTACTGTTACCTCACTCTCAGACCATCCTTTTTCCATATTGCCCTTGCGAATTTTAGTAAGTGTTGCAATGTTTGTACCCGGAACCGGGCGTGAACCTTTCTCTTTTTTATATTCGCCTAACCTCTCATGGACGAGGGGAGCATTCTTTTGGAACGCCTGTGTAGGTGAATTTACTACAGGTAATAATTCATAAGAGACCTTAACCAAGTTAGCTGCTTTCTTAGCTTGTGAAGGAGTATCAGCAACAACTAATGCAACTGGTTCTCCGTGGTAACGGACCTTATCAACAGCAATTGGCGGACGGTCGCGAATGGTCTCACCTGTAAGTGGAAAATGTTCTCCTGCGATAATCGCCCTAACTCCTGGTATTTTTAGTGCTTCTGTCGTGTCAATCGCAGTGATCCTAGCGTGTCCATATGGACTGATGACCTTTGTACAAGAAAGCATCCCGACTGATTGGTAATCATGTGTGTATTTCGCGTCTCCTGTCACTTTATCCCAAGCGTCTTTACGAATGACGCCTTTTCCAATTACATCCAAGTCAATCCCTCCTACCCGTCGGTTTTCATGAAACCTTTCCCAGTAAATTAATATTCGTGTAAATAAAGATAAATACATCTACGTAGAAATAAACCATTTGATTAATAATACCTGCTTTGAATGAGTGGATGATTAGACGGAGGAATCCAATCTGATACATCACTCACTAGAAATTTAATTGTTTTTACATCCGATTAGATATAAATACGAAGGGAAATAAAAAATAAAAGGTTCATAAATTAACTGATTGAAAGAAGGGAAGTAAATAAGAATAAAAACACTATTTTATTTAGATTAAAAAAGATAAAATAGAGAGAAATTTATAAATGACGATAGAGGTGCCAAAGTGAAAGAGATTCTTTTGATTTTGCTGTTACAACTGATTTATGTACCAATTTACACACTTCGAACAATCTTTTTGGTTAAAAATATAACAGCATTAGCATCGATATTAGGTATTGCAGAAATGTTAATTTATGTTTTTGGCCTTTCACTTGTATTTGGTGGAGATCAAAATTTTGTATCAATGGTTGTTTATGCAGTTGGGTTTGGGTTAGGAATTTTACTTGGGACGAAATTGGAGCAAAAAATAGCTATTGGTTATATAAATGTAACGGTTAATACACAAGAAAAAAATTATAATTTGATAGACACATTACGCCAAAATGGCTTTGGCGTTACTTTATATACGGGTGAAGGCCGAGACAGTGAGCGTTATCGAATGGATATATTGACAAAAAGAAATAGAGAAAATGAACTAATCGCCACTGTGGAAAAGTTTGAACCTAGTGCGTTTATTATTTCATATGAGCCAAGAAGATTTAAAGGCGGTTTCTTATTGGATCGACTTCGATAGATGAATGGAAACACAACGAAATGTTGTGTTTTTTCTTTTTTTATACGCCGTTTTCGCAAAGTTTGTATCAGCCTTTATCTAAATTTTGACACTTCCTTTAAAAAATATGAATCAAAATTCGTTGACTCTCCCCTTGGGGGAGGCTTTACATTATGTTTTGTAAGCTTGTGAAGGGAGAAGAACTACATGCAAAAACAAAACATGATGTTAGTTATCGTATTGATGAATTTATTCATTGTCTTTTTAGGGATTGGTCTTGTTATTCCAGTTACTCCTTCCATTATGAATGAGTTAAATCTATCTGGATCAGTTGTGGGCTATATGGTAGCTGCTTTCGCCTTCACACAATTAGTTGTCTCACCAATTGCAGGACGGTGGGTAGACCGATTTGGACGTAAAAGAATGATTATTAATGGTCTAATCATTTTTAGTTTATCAGAGTTTTTATTCGGGATTGGAAAAACGGTTGAAGTCCTTTTTATCTCCCGTATGCTTGGAGGTGTCAGTGCAGCGTTCGTTATGCCAGCTGTAACAGCATTAATTGCAGATGTGACAACGGTTGAAACACGAGCAAAAGCACTTGGCTATATGTCGGCAGCTATTTCAACAGGTTTTATTATTGGACCTGGTGTTGGCGGTTTTTTAGCAGAGATTGGTTCTCGCTTACCATTTTTCTTTGCAGCAGCCTTAGGTGTATTGGCAGCCATTTTATCCATTATTTTAATTCATGAGCCAGATCGAAATCCTGAAAAAAATATAGAAGTAAGAGGGCAAAAAACAGGGCTTAATCGTATTTTTGCACCCATGTATTTTGTTTCTTTTATGGTTATTCTAATCTCACAATTTGGTTTAGCAGCCTTTGAATCGTTATTTTCTCTATTTGCCGATCATAAATTTGGTTTTACACCAAAGGATATTGCCATCATGATCGCTGGTGGAGGTATAGTTGGGGCGATTGTTCAAGTGGCATTATTTGATCGTCTTACGAAATGGATTGGAGAAATTCGTTTAATACGATATAGTCTAATTCTCTCGACGATACTTGTATTTTTAATCACTCTCGTGAACTCATACTTTTCGATATTACTTGTTACGGTAACAGTATTTCTTGGATTTGATATAATGCGACCGGCTGTGACAACATATTTATCAAAAGTTGCAGGCAATGAACAAGGATTTGTTGGTGGCATGAACTCGATGTTTACTAGTATCGGCAATGTGATTGGACCAATAATTGGCGGAATTTTATTCGACATCGATTTGAACTATCCGTTTTATTTTGCGACATGCTTATTAGCAGTAGGTATTGGGTTAACCCTAGCTTGGAAAGAGTCAGCGTACCGAACAGCTTAAGTAATAAAAAAAGCGAATTCTTTGTTATGACAGAATAGAATACGCTTCTTTTACTACACTATGATTAAGGAAGTGATAGAAATGAAGGAAAAGCTTTACACCATAGGTGAAGTCTCAAAACTGGTGAATATTTCTATTAAGGCCCTTCGTTATTACGATAAAATCAACTTATTTAAACCTGCATTTGTCGACCCGGAAACGAATTATCGGTATTATAAAGACTCACAAATTCACATTCTAGATCTAATTAAATCATTAAAATATATTGGTACTCCATTAGAAGAAATGAAGGAAGTACAAGGATTACAGAGAGATGATTTTTTCGCCTTTTTAACGGATCAAGAAAAAATTGTAAGAAAAAAGATAGAATCTCTAGTAGAAATCGAAAAAATTATTGCAAATGCTAAAAGGGGATTGCAAAGGCAGATGGAATATCCACCACTTGGTGAGGTGTTTATTTCGTATGAAGATGAATTACAAATTATACAGACAAAGGCAGATGGAATTGATCCGAAAAATATTTTAAATGCTTCATACAGTAAATTGAAGAAATTTGCTGCATCAACAGAAGGATTTCGAAACAATGGGTATGGTGCCATTTTCACCTATCTGCCTTATAAAGATATAAAAGAGGTAACTTATCGATATTTATTTACACCTGTTTTAACGAATAAACAGATTTCTTTACTTATGCAAGATACGGAAGTTGCAAAAATTCCAAAAGGTAAATACGTATGTATAACATTTAAAAGTGTTTCAATAGAAGATTATTTTTTATACTTACAAAAACTAATTCATTATGTGGAGTTCCATCAATTAACGGTTATCAGTGATATATACGAGTCCTTAATATACATTCATTCTTTTAATCAACAAGAAGAATTTCTGATCGAAATGAGGGTGCGGGTGAACGATTTTTAATAGATAAAATTCCAGTAGTTGAAAAACTTTTGAGGGGATGTTTGGCTTATTTGGAAGTTAAAAAAAGTTCCAAACTATAAATAATAAGAAGCACCAAAAAAACAAAGAGAGCTACCCAACTAGGCAATCGTTTCTTTTTCATACGTTCCCCCGAGTTCCCATTAGTATAAAAGCAAATTCTCCTTTTTCTATATTTATTCCTTCTTTCACTAACTTAACCCGTTAGATAAATAACCACCGTAAATACAGTGATTTATGAGATATGTAAAATTTTCCTCTTATATATTGGTAGGAACGTTTATTCGTGTATAATTATTATATGCCTATCCAAGGAGGGGTTTTTTTGAACTCAATTGATTTAATTATATTAAACTTTAATGAGGTTAGAAGAAGAAGCATAAATGTTTGGACATCTATTCCTAAAGAAAAACTACAGTGGAAGCCAGATGATGAAGCAATGAATTGCATAGAAATGATTAGACACATACTGGAAAGCGAGCATTATTACCACCTGGCAATTAAAAATAGAGGGAGTTTATCAGTTTTCGATTCCCCTTTCGAAAATAGACCATTTACTTCTGTAGAAGCAGAATTGGAATTTGCAGAACCATATCGAAATGAGTTCATTGATACAATTAAGTCCTTTACTGAAGAAGACCTGGCAATTATAAAGATTGACCGCTCTGATTCAGGTTACATAAGGGATTTAGGTGACATGCTGTTACGTGTTGCTTATCATGAGTCAGTTCATACTGGTCAATTATTGGATTATTTAAGAACAGCAGGAGTTCCAAGAATTCGTATCTGGGATTAGCCATTACATTGGTGCAATCACAATAGTGATGCACCTTTTTAATTAGAAAATTTTTAGTGAGAATATACTAGTTTCTATTCTTGAACTAATGCTCCTCTAACAAAAACATTCGCATCGTGATATTGATAATTCTCCCAACTGAAGACTTTAATGTGAATATCTTTTCGCATTTTTCCCTATAAAATCAATGATTAACTTAGATATTATTAACATTAAAACTGTAACTAAAAATGAATACACATAGTTCCAATTTTCTAACTTATACATTCCAAAATAAACAAAAATAGGAACACCAATGAAACTCATAATAGCTGACATTACAATAGTAGCGAAAAAATAAGCTTTCCATCTACTAAAAAATTGGTATATCAAAGACATAATAACAGGAACCACAGCAAAATCTACCGCATTAAAACGGTGAGTAAAAACAACAAACTGATGAGGATAACTCCAAAAATCAAAATTTGAGCCAAATTCATTAGCAAGTCCCACGATTACAAAATTTACCATAAAAACAAAAGAAATTAACAACATTCTATAACGGTCAATTAATAATATGAACAAAATAAGAAATAAGACATTTATGATTACAATACTCCACCATCCAGGACTAAATAAATCCTGATGGAGCCATATTTCTCTTTGTAATGAATTAAATCTGCTACCCATTTTGTCAATTTGAGTGTACATTTTTATTCCTCTTTCTTCATCATCTGATATCCTTTCATTAAATTAACCGCTTTTCCCAGAATTATACTGTTTCTTTCTATCTAACCAGCGAATAAATTTTAGATTTCCAAACTACAGAGAATATAAGAGAGGATAAGAAGGTCTCCTCTTTTGTTAATGATTGAGCAGGGTCATCTTAAGTATTGTTATCCGTTAGTGAATAAAAAGTTCCCAATTGATGAGGTGAGATATGTTATGATAATTAAGACTTTGTTAACTTGTTAATTGTTTTGGTTAACATTTATATTTAATCAAACCTGTCGAAATGGAGGGGAATTATGTATAAGCTGCGAGGTCACCATCTTTTTTGCCTTTTGGGCTATCGGGGAATGGGCTATTCCCAAGAATACGTGGAAAATATGACACGTCTGCATCAAACTTTGAGAGACCATCCCAAGACGAGGATTCAACTTGTTAAGGGTCCCGATCAGTTGTGTGAAAAGTACCCAAACTCAGGTGAATACCACTGCCAAGACGACAACATTTATGAAAGAGATGCTGCGATTATAGAGAAATTAGGACTTAAAGTCGGACAAATTCTAAATTGGGAGGACATTGAGTCGCTCATCCGAAAGTATATCGTCCCCTCCGATATTCAAATTGTGTGTAAATCTTGTTCCTGGAGGTCATACGGAGTTTGTGAAGAAGGAATTCAAGAGATTCTTGAAGGGAAGGGGTTAAGGGAAGTTAAATAAGCCTTCCCCCTTTAGTAAACAGGTCCGTTGTGAAATGCTTAAACTGTGCACTCGTCAGCTCAATAACAAAGGGCGATGTTGTCTCCTTTCATCACCTATTTATTAATGATTTGTTTTTGCACACTACTAAACTAGAAGATCGCTATATCCGGAATGATAAGAATAGGGATAATAGCCGTTTTCATTTTTTAAGGGTGGTTTGGATTCGAACTCAATGGTAACGGCATGAATTAACAAAAAGGAACCAAGAACCTGAAACCAGCTGCCAACCAATAAAATTTGTTCCCCGATTACATTTTTATCGTTTAAAACATAGATATTACCGATTGATCCTAAAAAAGAGCCTAAAGCAATGAAACCTCCCCCCAATATGGTAAGATTCCTAAAGTCTGATTCTTCTAAAAGGGATGCACCTACAGCTTCAAAAGCTGCACCAAGGCCTTGTATTCCGCTGCCAAGGGTATCCACCAATGTTCCTTCCTCTTCTGAGCCGGATAATTCAATATCTATACCAACTGCATTCGTAGTATTACCAGTGGCCTGAAGCCAGGCACCTAAGATGGTGTATATTGTTGATAGTTCCCTCTTTGGTGTTAACAGCTTCGTTCTCCCGATGGCTTGTAAGGAATTTCCGAAAGCTTCAATCCCATTTCCTTTTGCGATTAAATCTTTACCCAGATCGCTCCCTGACAAACTTTGCTGGGTTTGCCCGATTGCATCAATTAGTGAGCCAACACCAAGTATCCATTTTCCTGCAATGACAAGGTCTTCTCCTTGAAAATCCATTTTCCTAAAACGCTCCTTCATCGAGGTAATAATATGTTATTCATGAAAGTGGATTGGTTTACAGGGTCCTACAAATCGGGACATCTTGGATTAAGAAATCGGATGAGATGTCCTCAATACGGGTTTATATTATGGTTTCTCTTTAGTAGTCCTTTACAAGAAAACCACCCCAAGCAAAAGGGTGGTTCTGAAAAATTATTTACAACAACAACCATCACCCTGAAGTTAGGGGTTGAGGAGTGTTAGTAACACTTTTTATGCTGCTTTCTTTATCACCGCTACCTGTTGTCGTGTTTCTGGGAAGGTCGCCACCAAAAAGATGTACAAACTGGAGACAGCAATAAAGAATATCATTGCCGGCGTGTATCCGGAAGAGCCTAAAATAAAACTCCAGACAATGGTAGCAATGGTTTGGCCCGCATAAGCGATCGCCCAGAATAGTCCGAACATAATCGTCAATCTTTGTGGAGTCATCCCTTTTAACTCATGTGGAAGATTCAAAAAGATTGGGTATTGTATATACATTGCCAATCCCGATATCGAAATAAGTGCGTAGGATAGAAGTGGAATTTTATTTGCAAAAGCAATGGCAATGGCAAAAGTCCCAACCATGATCATTCCTGAGAACAGGAGAGTCGGCTTCCGCGGTACCCCTTTATTCCCGATTCGAATCCCTGCGAATGTCCCAAGAATACCAAAACCTGAGATTAGCAGATTCGTAGCAGAGCCATTTAACAATGTATATTGATCGAAAATCGCTTTAAAGCTCACTAATGATAAAACATATAAGGTTAAAAAGGAAGCAAACGCCAGGCCATAGCGCCAAAGAAATCCGTCCTTGAGAGCGTCTTTATATCCATACTTTTCAGCTTTTCCATCCGTTTCTTTTGTTTCAAAGGTCTCTGCTTTCCAAAGCCAGCCGATAAAAAACAAAATTGTTAAAGAAGCAAAGAACGTTAACGTGAGACGCCAGTTGGCCACCATTTGCTTGGCAAAAATCGTAAATAAGACAGCCACAATAAAGGCACCCGCATTATAGGCCACTGTATTGGCAGCATTAATGCGCAACTTTATGTTTGAATTTTTGACATAGTGTGCTACGACGGGATTCATATAGACAATAACCATTGAGCCCCCTACGGCCATGACCATCCTTGCTGCTGTATAGGCCCAATAATTTGGTAGATAGATCGCGACAAGTCCCATCATTAAAAGCCCAATCGCGATACCTGCCGCTTTTCTAGGTCCTAATTTCATGAGCACAACCGCAGCTAATATGTTGGCAAATACACGAGCTGTCGTAATAGAATAATTCACTAATTGAGATATAATAGGATCCACCGGTCCACCGAAAAACGTTTCAGTTATTTGCGGTGTCAATGAAGAACCCGCCACCCAGTTCATGGCAAAGGTTACATAGGCCAGCCATAAAACAGCCATCATAAAATAACCTTTTTTTGTATGATTCATCGTTTCCATATTTTCATCTGCTTTCATTAGTGATTTTCATCTCGATACGAGAAGTTTTAATGTGAAAATCGAGTGTTAAACCAATTCTTAGATTACTGGTTTCATGGTTTCTTTTAATACTTTAACTGAGTGGCTAAATTGTTCCTTTTCCTTTTCATTTAGTTCAATTTCAAGGACTTCACGGATCCCTCCACGGTTAATGACAGCAGGCACACCGATAAACACATCATTTTCTCCATATTGTCCATCTAGATAAGAGGAAACAGTCAAGATACAGTTTTCATTATTTAAAATCGCCTTCGTAATTCGAACAAGGGACATTCCAATTCCATAGTACGTTGCACCTTTTCGTTCAATAATGTGATAAGCGGCATCACGGACATTAACGAAAATTTCTTCTAAGTAATCTTTGTTTACTTCGTTTTTCCCTGCTGAAATTTCTTCAAGTCTTTCCACACCCACTGAGGCACGACTCCAAACAGGAAGTTCTGTATCGCCATGTTCTCCAATGATATAAGCATGAACATTTCTTGTGTCCATGTTGTAATGCTGACCAAGTGCAAAGCGGAGACGTGCAGAATCTAATACGGTACCAGAACCAATCACACGTTCTTTTGGCAGCCCGGACTCTTTCCAGGTCACATAGGTTAAAATATCGACTGGGTTTGTTGCGACCAAGAAGATGCCGTCAAATCCACTTGCCATAATGTTTTTTACGATTTGTTTAAAGATCCTCGTGTTCTTTTCCACTAAGTCTAAACGGGTTTCACCAGGTTTTTGAGCTAATCCTGCTGTAATCACAACTAAGTCCGCTTGTTCACAATCTTGATATGAACCACTCCATACCTTGATAGGTGATGGAGCAAACGGGATACCGTGGTTAAGATCCATCGCTTCGCCTTCTGATTTTGCCTCATTCACATCAATGAGAACTAACTCTTCCGCAACTCCTTGATTGATCATTGAATAAGCATAGCTACAACCAACTGCACCTGTTCCAATTAAGACAACCCGATTAACTTTTTTATTTCTGTTATCCATGATGGTAATCTCCTTTTTATGGTGAATTTTTTTAAATAGGAATCTCTACCGAAGTAGTGATTTATTGCTAATTAATAAGTTGATGGTGTTAGTATATCACTAGTTTGTGAATCTTTTCACAATAAATGTGACAGTAAAATGAATTCTCCTGTGAAAGCCTTTACAATTAAAATGCCATGTGGATTGTTCTTTTTCTTTCCGTATGACTTTCTAATCGATTCTTCTCTAAACTAAGCCCTGTTGGAAAATCTTGTAGGTCTCAGGTCGTAGCTAAGATTACACCAACTGCCCGATGTTGGCAGTTAGATGGAAAATCTATAATAAAAAAGGTAAAAAGAACCAGAAAACAAGTTTAGTAGGTTGAGAAAGTAGTTAGAATGAAAAAGAATGTACAGTTAACGGAGGGGAAAAGAGAAATGCAATCATGGATTAAGTTTTCATTAAAGAATGCCGGGGTTATTTTTATCGCCATGTTAATGGTGATAGCAGGGGGAATTTATTCAGTTAAAACCATGAAGATGGAATCAATGCCTAATGTCGACATTCCTTATATGATCGTACAGGTACCCTATCTTGGAGCTACGCCAGAACAGGGGTTAGAGGATATTGGCAAGCCGTTAGAAGCCACCTTATCGGGAATAAAGAAACTCGATAATTTGTACATTGAATCACACAGCAATATGGTCGTGGGGATTCTTGAATTTGAGATGAGCAAGGATATGGATGAAGCGGAAAAGGATGTTACGACCGCCGTCTCTTCTATTAAACTGCCGGCAGGTGCAGAAAAACCGGTAGTCCTAAAAGACGGTCCATCTGCCATGCCTGTATTTACGTTTGCTCTTTCATCGAATACAGCCAATCAATCCGATCTGACAGAATACATCAATGAACGGATTAAGCCAGCATTGACCGGAATCGATGGAGTTGGAACGATTGATATTTCGGGTGAAACGGAAAAGGAAGTAGCGGTAAAGCTTGATCCTGAAAAAATGAAGCAGCATGGAATTACCTATGAAACTGTTAAGCAAACGTTTTTAGCACACCATTTTTCATTTCCAGCCGGTCAAGTCAATGTGGATGATAAAACATTAAATGTGCAAGCTGATTTCAAGCTGGATTCGGTTAACGATGTAAAAGATATCAAAATTTTGGCTCAAGGTCCGATTGGAGTCCAAAAAGTGAACTTGTCGGAGATCGCCACTGTTTCTTATAGCAACAAAAAAGAAACTGTTTATACTCGATTAAATGAAAAGCCAGCGGTTCTGGTTGAAATGAAAGCACAAGCAGGCTCCAATTCCGTCGAAGTGGTCGGGCAAGCAAAAGAAAAGCTCGATGATTTAGAACTTCCAGCTGGATACACATTAACGAAGTTATATGATACATCCAAAGAAGTGAAAACCTCAGTCGATGGAATGCTGCGGGAAGTGTTGCTTGGCACTTTGTTTGCCGTGATTGTTACGTTTTTATTCCTTCGTAATATAAGGGCAACGATTGTGGCTGTTCTGTCCATTCCGTTATCTATTTTAGCATCGATGATCACCTTGAAATATTTTGGATACAGCTTAAACATGATGACACTAGCGGGAATTGCGGTGGCAGTCGGGCGTGTGATTGATGATTCGATAGTTGTGATTGAAAATGTGTACCGCCGGACCTTAACGAGCCCTAAACGTGATGAAAGAATGGTTCTTACGGCTGCCAAAGAAGTGGGAGGAGCGATTACTTCTTCTACGCTTACGACTATTGCCGTATTCGGGCCGCTTTCCTTTGTTCCAGGTATTATCGGCCGTTTTTTTGCTCCGTTTGGAATCACGGTGATCGTGGCACTAGCGTTTTCACTGATTGTTTCTTTGACCGTCGTGCCTTTACTAGCCAAACTATTTTTACTTCGCATCAAACCGAAAGAGGTGAAAGAAACCTTTTTTGAAAAGGCCTATAAGCACACACTGTCATGGGTCTTAACGAAACGGGCTGTCACCATTGTGTTGGCGATCCTGATGTTTGCTGGATCATTGGCATTGGTTCCGATGATACCGAAGAACTTTTTGCCTCAAGAAAAAGCCGTCTCCTATCGCTTAACAGCCGATTTACCAGACGGAACTTCACTGGAAAAAGCAAATCTGATTGCGGGTGACATAGAAGAAATTTTAAAACAGGAAAAGCATATTCAACATACACAAACGATTGTGAATGGGGAACATATTCGTTTTTCGATTGATCTAAAAGATGATACTTCAAAGGGGCAAACGAGTGATTTTGAAAAAAGGGTAAGAACAGAAGTAGAAAATCTTAACGATCAAATGCAGGTGGCGCTTGCTCCAGTTGGAATTGTTGGAACAAGTGGTTTAACGTTAATTGTCGAAGGCGGGAATCCCAAAGATTTAGAGACGGCAGGGAAGCTGATCACCGATAAAATTAAAAATATTGATGGCTTAGAAAATGTGGAATCCAACCTCTCTGGGGTGAAAGAACAGCTTCAATTTGAAATTGATGATGAAAAAGCAGCTGAAAAAGGGTTAAGCCCGATCATGGTTGCTGGATACGTAAGGGAGCTCATTTCGGGTAATACTGTGGCAGACATGCAAGTAGAGGGGAAAACAACGAGTGTTAATTTGTCATTGAACAGTGGTTCCGTGAATTCTATTGATGCTATTATGAGTCAAAAAATGACCAATCCAATGGGCCAGCAGGTAACCCTCTCAGAAGTGGCAACACTCAAAAAAGCACCAAGTCCGTCCGCTTTGTATCGTCTAAACCAGCAGCAATATGTGCAGGTTACGGGCCGGATCACGACAGATAATTCATCAGGTGTGCAAGCTGAAGTGGATAAACAACTGAAGACTATCGATTTACCAAAAGGGGTCAATTATCGTTCTGAAGGTCAAGCACAAGCGATGAATGAAGGATTTACGAATATGATGATGGCCATGGCGGTTGCCGTTGTGCTGGTATTTATCGTGATGCTTGTCGCGTTTGGGAATATGTTAATGCCAGTTGCCATCCTCTCTTCGTTACCCTTCTTATTCTCGGGAGGATTACTAGGGTTATATCTTACTAATCAAGCACTTGGTATGCCTGCATTAGTTGGGTTTCTGATGTTAATAGGTATTGTTGTTACGAATGCGATTGTATTAATGGAGCGAGTGAAACAAAATGAAAAGAAAGGCATGGAGGTCAAAGCAGCTTTACTTGAAGCAGGAAAAACTCGTCTTCGTCCGATTCTCATGACGGCCCTTGCCACCATTGGTGCGTTATTACCATTGGCTCTATCTAGTGAAGGCGGCTTAATATCAAGATCACTAGCCATTGTGGTCATTTCAGGATTATTGACATCGACCCTATTAACCTTGGTTATAGTACCGACTACGTACCATGTTATGAAGTCTATTAAAGGTAGAATTGGGAAGAGGAAGCTGGATGCTGGCGGGGAGAGGGAGACGGCGTAGATTCCGGTGCCTGACACCACACATAAGAAAACCACACTGCACCGTGGCAAGTAATAGGGTGGTTTGTGCAAATAACCAACATTGACAACCACCAGTCGGATGGTAGAGGTTGCAGGAGGGAAGTGGTATAACACTTCTCTCTTTTTTGTACTAAATCGACGCTCTTTTCTGAAAGACTGCTGATTTTAAATTCGCCCATTGAAACGCTAGATTCGCCCATAAAAGACCAAAATCCGCTCATTAAACCGGGAAATTCGCTCATTGAATGGATAAATCTAGAATCATGTTGTTATGTCGGAATAGAATTTCTTCTTAAAACGCGGTTATTAAAGGCAGGAGCTCTTACATCTTAAAAGAGTTACTATCTTAATATTTTTAAAGTGACTTTTTTATAGGTCTTCTTATCTACTAAGTGATTTATTCAAAATTATTATATATTCATTCGCTGAATGCATATGGACTCGAATTTGGGATCTGGGCTATAAGGATATTGCTATCTCAATAAAGGTTTTTAAGGGAATAAATTTTTCGTAAAAAAAGTTAAATTCTCTATTGCGTAATTAAATCGATGGTGCTATTATAAGGAAGTCGCTTTTAGCAGTAGTATTAATTGCTAAAGTGATAGCGAAAAAAAGTTAAAATATTATATTGACATAGCGAAAGAGATTCTATATAATAAC
>NZ_JBALOS010000055.1:0-25926 GCF_036962765.1 Neobacillus drentensis | reverse complement strand
GGTGAAGGAATGTTAAAACGTATTGTGCAGGCTTGCTTCCTCATTATGGGTGGTACGCTTGGAATTTTGTTATTACCGGAATTGTTCAATTTACTTCATATCAATGACATTCCCTTAATTAACAACTCGTATATCACTGCTGTTTTAGGTGCTATTATTTTTTATCTTATTACCTTTTGGGCAGTAGATTATGTCTTTAATTTTATTAAATGGGCGGAAGATTCTTTAGTAAAAATTCCTGTTACCGATGTCCTTTTTGGTAGTGTGGGGCTCATATTCGGGTTGTTGGTGGCCTTTTTAATCGGATTTGCCCTTAATGCGATTCAGGTGCCGATTTTAAATGCTGTTGTGCCAATCTTGCTGACCATTTTATTTGGCTATCTTGGATTTCAGGTAGGTTTTAAGAAAAGGGATGAGTTGCTCGGTCTTTTTGGGAACCGCAGTAATAAGAAAAAAACAAGTGATGACGAGAGTGATAAAGAAGCGAATCAGCGGTTGAAAATATTAGATACGAGCGTCATTATTGATGGGCGTGTTGCTGATATATGTCAAACTGGATTTTTAGAAGGGACGATTGTCATTCCGCAGTTTGTCCTCGAGGAATTACAGCATATAGCTGATTCATCCGATGTTTTAAAACGAAATCGCGGTCGCAGAGGGTTGGATATCTTAAATCGCATTCAAAAGGAACTTGCGATTAAGGTCGAAATCTATGAAGGTGATTTTGAGGAAATTAGTGAAGTGGATTCAAAGCTTGTCAAACTAGCAAAAATCACAAATGGCATCTTAGTCACCAATGATTTCAACCTGAATAAAGTCTGCGAATTGCAGAATGTTACGGTGTTGAATATCAATGATTTAGCGAACGCCGTCAAACCTGTAGTTCTCCCTGGGGAAGAATTAACAGTGCAGGTGATTAAGGATGGCAAAGAATATCATCAGGGCGTTGCTTACTTAGATGACGGAACGATGATCGTTGTCGAGGAAGGAAGAGAATATATCGGGAAACGAATTGAAGTTCTCGTCACAAGTGTTCTCCAAACATCGGCAGGAAGAATGATCTTTGCCAAACCAAAACTATTAGAAAAAGCATTATAGATTAAAAAGCGGATGCGTAGAGTGGGGTTTTTTTATGACTTACCAAGTCATTCTCCCGGCAGCTGGCCAGGGAAAAAGAATGGGAGCAGGGAAAAATAAGCTTTTATTAGAGCTCAATGGTATACCTGTACTGATCCATACATTAAGGGTGTTTGAACAGGATGAAGCCTGCAGCAACATTATTGTCGCGATCCATCCACAAGATGAAGCGGAATTTAAGGCCTTATTCACGAAGTATAATGTTGCCAAAGCAATTCGCTTAGTGCCCGGTGGAAAGGAACGTCAGGATAGCATTTATAATGCTCTTAGAACAGTGGAAATAGACGGGGTCATTCTTGTACATGATGCGGCGCGTCCTTTCATCAGTCAAGAACATATCAACTCATTAACAAAAATGGCTGAGGAAACAGGGGCAGCTATTTTAGGAGTACCCGTTAAGGACACCATTAAAAAGGTGATAGATGGTGTGGTTGTTGAAACCGTCGAACGTTCAAGCTTGTGGGCTGTTCAAACCCCACAAGCTTTTCGTATTTCGCTTCTGACAGAAGCCTATGAAAGGGCAGAAAAGGATTACTTCCTAGGAACCGATGATGCTAGTTTGGTGGAGCGCCTCGGTCATCCTGTTTCCGTGGTCGAAGGGGACTATGATAATATCAAATTAACCACACCAGAAGATTTATATTTTGCGGAAGCAATACTAGAAAAGCGGAAGCGCCTTGACCAGGGAAAAAAGTAGTTCATTTTTTCCTAGGCGCTGTAGCTAGACAATTGACAAAAAGGAGTTTTTCATGATGTTTCGAATTGGTCAAGGCTTTGATGTTCATCAACTTACTGAAGGGCGCCCGTTGATTATAGGCGGTATCCACATTCCTTATGAGAAGGGTTTGCTGGGTCATTCAGATGCGGATGTTTTATTACATACGGTTTCTGATGCGTGTCTTGGTGCGATTGGAGAAGGAGATATTGGTAAACATTTTCCCGATACCGATCCTAATTTTAAAGATGCGGATTCTGCGAAGTTAATGGAACATGTGTGGCATTTGGTGAAAAATAAGGGCTATGAGCTGGTTAACGCCGATTGCACGATTATTGCTCAAAAGCCGAAAATGGCCCCCTATATTGAACAAATGCGTGTAAGAATTGCCGAATTATTAGACGCCGCACCTGAACAAATCAATGTAAAGGCGACAACGACGGAGAAGCTGGGCTTCACGGGCAGAGGGGAAGGAATTGCCTCCCAAGCTGTTGTTTTGTTAAGAAAGGTTCAGGAATAGCCTTTACCTGAAATCCTATACAGTGATAAAATATTCAGTTGAAACCATATAAATTATTGGAAAGCTGTCTAGCTTCAGCGCCTAGGGGCTCGAGGTCATAAGCCAATCCAACGTGAAGGTCAAAGAACAACCTTCACGCTGGCTCGTCTTATGCTTGTCGCCCCTGGGCAAGGCGCTTACGCTTTTCTCACTGGAGGCATTAGAATGTCAAACGAAGTTCGTGTAAGATATGCTCCAAGTCCAACGGGACATTTACATATTGGAAATGCCCGTACGGCATTATTTAATTACTTATTTGCACGTAATCAGGGCGGGAAATTTATCATTCGCATTGAAGATACCGATAAAAAGCGGAATATTGCAGGCGGAGAAGAAAGCCAGTTAAAATATTTAAAATGGCTAGGCATGGATTGGGATGAAAGTGTCGACGCCGGCGGTGAATACGGTCCATACCGTCAATCCGAACGAAATGATATTTATCAAACCTACTATAACCAATTATTAGCCGAGGACCATGCCTATAAGTGTTATTGTACCGAAGCTGAAATTGAAGCGGAGCGGGAAGCACAGACTGAACGGGGCGAAACGCCGCATTATTCTGGTAAATGCCGCCATTTAACAGAAGAACAGCGCCATCAATTAGAAAGCGAAGGCCGTCAGCCAAGCATTCGGATCATCGTACCTGAAGGGAAAACCTATACCTTTGATGATATGGTAAAGGGCACTGTTTCGTTTGAATCGGAAGGGATGGGCGATTGGGTCATCATTAAAAAGGATGGTACGCCAACCTATAACTTTGCGGTAACGATTGATGATTATTTAATGAAAATCTCACATGTGCTCCGTGGCGATGATCATATCTCGAACACACCAAAACAACTTATGGTTTATGAGGCCTTAGGTTGGGAGCCGCCTATTTTTGGCCATATGACATTGATTGTGAATGAAAGCCGTAAAAAGTTAAGTAAGCGGGATGAATCCATCATCCAGTTCATCGAACAATATGAAGAATTAGGATATTTGCCAGAAGCATTATTTAACTTTATTACTCTCCTCGGCTGGTCGCCAGCAGGTGAGGAAGAAATTTACTCTAAGAGCGAGTTTATTGAAATATTTGATGCGAATCGCTTATCCAAATCCCCAGCATTATTTGATAAGCAGAAATTGTTATGGATGAACAACCAATACATGAAAAAGATTGAGATTGATCGTGTGGTGGAATTGGCTTTACCACATTTAGTGAAAGCCGGCCGCTTAAGTGAAAGTCTAACGGATGAACAGTATCAATGGGTTCAAGGCCTAGTCGAACTTTTACAGGAAAAAATGAGCTTTGGTGCCGAAATCGTGGAACTATCGGAAATGTTCTTTAAAGATGAAGTTGATTATGAAGAAGATGCGAAGGAAATTCTGGCAGGAGAAACGGTTCCGGAAGTGTTAAAGGCATTTTCACATGAACTGGACCAATTAGAAAATTTCCGGGCTGACGGTATAAAGGCTGCTATGAAGGCCGTCCAAAAGTCGACCGGCCAAAAAGGGAAAAACCTATTTATGCCAATCCGTGCGGCAGTAACTGGCCAAACACATGGACCTGACCTGCCACAGGCGATTGAACTTTTAGGTAAAAATAAAGTTCAAACAAGAATTAATAAAATTATTAGTTAACATTAAAGTGGAAATGTAATATAGTAGAATAAACAATTATATAGTTAGTAAAGTGTTGAAGAGGAGAAGTAAAAAAAGGATGCTTTAAAGAGAAAACCATCATCGGCTGAAAGTGGTTTAAGCCTCTCGTTTTTTGAAATGCACCTCTGAGTCCTGTTTCGAAATGAGTCAACTCCGAGTAGAAATGGGCGGAACCGATCCGTTAACAGGTAGAGTGAGACCAATGTTTGAGCTGATGTTACCTTATAAGCTTATTCGGTCTAATCAGAGTGGAACCGCGTGTTAAGCGCCTCTGTCGTTATGACAGAGGCGTTTTTTAGTTTCAGAAAGAAAAATTTCTTATTGTCTATACTTTGAGGAATTCCTAGTTTCAGCGCTTAGGGGGCTTATGCTTTATAAAAAGGGGGAGAATGGTAATGTTCAAGAAGTTGAGGGAGGATGTAGAGGTTATTTTTGAGCAAGATCCAGCGGCTAGGAGTTATTTAGAAGTCATCTTAACCTATTCAGGCTTGCATGCCATTTGGTCACATCGACTCGCGCATGCACTCTTTAATCGAAAGCTGTTTTTTCTAGCCAGGTTGATTTCGCAAGTAAGCCGATTTTTTACCGGTATTGAAATTCATCCTGGGGCAAAAATAGGCAGAAGATTTTTTATTGACCATGGTATGGGCGTAGTTATTGGGGAAACGTGTGAAATTGGGGATAATGTAACTATATATCAAGGGGTAACACTTGGTGGAACGGGGAAAGAAAAAGGGAAAAGGCATCCGACGATTAAGGATAATGTTCTGATTGCAACAGGGGCTAAGGTGCTTGGTTCAATCACAGTAGGAGAAAATTCCAAAATTGGCGGGGGCTCGGTTGTCTTGAAAGAAGTTCCTCCTAACTCAACAGTAGTGGGAATTCCTGGCCGTGTCGTCATCCAAGATGGAAGAAGGATCAATAGAGACTTAAACCATTGTGACTTGCCGGATCCTGTTGCCGACCGCTTAAGAGAAATGCAAAACGACCTGGATCGGTTAATGTATGAACTTGAAGAATTAAAAGGAGAAAGGATAAAAATAAATGGCCATTCAACTTTATAATACACTTACGCGCAAGAAAGAAACCTTCGTACCGCTCGAAGAGGGAAAAGTGAAAATGTATGTTTGCGGTCCGACTGTTTATAATTATATTCATATCGGTAATGCTCGTCCGGCCATCGTATTTGATACCGTCCGTCGCTATTTAGAAAACCGCGGCTATGTTGTGAAATATGTATCCAATTTTACTGATGTAGACGATAAATTAATCCGTGCGGCCAATCAATTAGGAGAAGAAGTACCAATGATTGCTGACAGATTTATCAATGCCTATTTTGAAGATGTTACGGCATTAGGCTGCCAAAAAGCGGATGTTCATCCACGGGTAATGGAAAACATGGACATTATTATTGATTTCATTAGCCAATTGATTGAAAAAGGCTTCGCTTATGAATCAGCCGGGGATGTTTATTTCCGGACAAGAAAATTCGATGATTATGGTAAGCTATCGCATCAATCGATTGATGATTTGCAGGTTGGTGCAAGGATTGAAGTCGGTGATCGAAAACAAGATGACTTAGACTTTGCCCTCTGGAAAGCAGCAAAGGAAGGGGAAATCTTCTGGGAAAGCCCATGGGGGCCAGGCCGTCCGGGTTGGCATATTGAGTGCTCGGCAATGGCGAAAAAGTATCTTGGTGAAACAATTGATATTCATGCAGGTGGACAGGATTTAACCTTCCCGCATCATGAAAATGAAATTGCCCAGTCCGAAGCACTGTCAGGGAAATTATTTTCACGTTACTGGATGCATAACGGCTATATCAATATCGATAATGAGAAAATGTCGAAGTCGCTCGGGAATTTTGTGTTAGTTCATGACATTATCAAGAAACACAATCCACAAGTGTTACGATTTTTCATGTTATCGGTTCATTATCGTAATCCTATTAATTATAGCGAGGATTTACTGGAGAGCACGAGAGCGGCGTTTGAACGCTTAACTACTTCCTATCAAAACTTAAAACATCGGAAAGAAGCGAGTACCGACTTAACAGATCATAATCAAGAATGGCTTGATAAAATTTCATTATTACATGAACAATTTATCGAAGCAATGGATGATGATTTCAACACAGCGAAAGCCATTTCTGTTTTATTTGACCTCTCGAAACTGGCTAATTACTATCTGTTAGAAAAAAATACTGCTGTTGCTGTCATTGATGCCTTTACCAAACAGTTTGAGGAGTTATTCCATGTCTTAGGGCTGACGATTGAAAAGGAAGAAATGCTGGATGAAGAAATTGATGCCTTGATTGAAAAGCGAATCCAGGCCCGGAAAGACCGTAATTTCCAATTGTCTGACCAAATCAGAGATCAGCTCAAGGAAATGAATATTATTTTAGAAGATACCCCGCAAGGTACAAGGTGGAAAAGAGGCTAATGCATGCTGGAATACGAAAATACAGTCGATGCTAAACAATTGAATAGTCTCGCACTGGCTTATATGGGTGACGCCATTTATGAAACGTATGTAAGGCGTCACCTCCTTTACAGCGGGAAGGTCAGACCCAATCAGTTACATCGTACCGGTACAACTTATGTATCGGCAAAAGCACAGTGCAAAATTCTTTTTCAAATGATGGATCATCAGCTTCTCGATGAAGAGGAATTAGCAGTGGTCATGCGCGGTCGAAATGCAAAGTCAGGCTCTGTACCTAAAAATACCGATGTCCAAACCTATAACTACAGTACAGCGTTCGAAGCGTTGATGGGTTACCTATATTTAACGGGTAAAATCGAGCGGCTGGAAGAACTGATTCAAACAGCATTTAAATATGTGGATGAAAGAAAGGAGGAACGCTAGGATGGAACAAGAATATATTGTTGGAAAAAATCCAGTCATTGAAGCACTGAAATCAGAAAGGGATATTAACAAAATTTTAATAGCTGAAGGTTCGCAGCGCGGTCAAATGCAGCAAATTACACAGTTAGCAAAAGAAGCAAATGTGATTGTTCAGTTTGTGCCCAAGAAAAAAATTGACCAGATCTCCGGTGAAAACCATCAAGGAGTGCTTGCTTATGTTGCCGCCTATCAATATGCGGAAATCGATGATTTATTTGTTGCGGCGGAAAAGAAAAACGAACCACCATTCTTTTTATTGCTCGATGAAATTGAAGACCCTCACAACCTCGGGTCAATCATGAGAACGGCGGATTCTGTTGGGGCCCATGGGATCATTATTCCAAAAAGACGGGCTGTCGGCTTAACTGCAACTGTGGCTAAAGCTTCAACAGGTGCAATTGAATATATCCCTGTCGTACGCGTAACAAATATGGCCAGAACAATCGATGAATTAAAGGAACGTGGCATGTGGATTGCTGGAACAGATGCAAAAGGAAAAGATGACTACCGCAGGTTGGATGGGACCTTGCCGCTTGGCTTAGTCATTGGCAGTGAAGGTAAAGGAATGGGCCGATTAATTCGCGATAAATGTGATTTCCTCATCCACTTGCCGATGATTGGCAAAGTGACTTCGTTAAATGCTTCTGTTGCTGCATCGTTACTCATGTATGAGGTATATCGAAAACGACATCCGCTTGAGAGGTAACATATGGATATCCTGCTTGTCGACGGATATAACATTATTGGAGCCTGGCCGGAATTAAGGGCATTAAAGGATAGAGATCTACCTGCAGCAAGAGATCGTCTTGTCGAAAGAATGGCAGAATATCAAGCCTATTCCGGCTATCGTGTGATTGTTGTCTTTGATGCCTATTATGTGCAAGGAACAGAAAAGAAATATAAAAACCATCAAGTTGAAGTCATCTTTACAAAGGAAAATGAAACAGCAGATGAGCGGATTGAAAAACTAGCCATTAGTCTAAGTAATCGGAAAACGCAAATTCATGTAGCCACTTCCGATTTTACAGAGCAATGGGCGATTTTTGGACAAGGGGCGTTAAGGAAGTCCGCTCGGGAGCTGCTGATTGAAATGTCCTCCATCGAAAGAGGCATCGAACGGAAAGTGAAGAAGATTCAAGAAAGAAAGCCTGTCTCGAAAATTAAAATGACTGATGAAATGGCAGAAATTTTTGAAAAGTGGCGCAGAGGACAAAAGTGAACATGGACACTAAAAAAATTGTCATGTATACTATTACTAACTATGCTTGTTCGGTGGAGGGGATCTACTTTGAGTACGGACTTCGGAACAAAGGTCAACCAGCAGTTCCTCATAATGGAGGACGAAGGAATTGTTGATTTAGTGCACCACGGTAATAGTGAAGCATTGGATTATTTAATCCACAAGTATCGTAATTTTGTACGTGCAAAAGCAAGGTCCTATTTTTTAATTGGTGCCGATAAAGAAGACATTGTCCAAGAAGGCATGATTGGATTGTACAAGGCGATCCGTGACTTTCGGGAGGACAAGCTCACCTCCTTTAAGGCATTTGCTGAACTTTGCATTACTCGTCAGATTATTACTGCCATTAAAACCGCAACACGGCAAAAGCATATCCCATTAAATTCTTACGTTTCGTTGGACAAGCCGATTTATGATGAGGAATCGGACCGAACCTTGATGGATGTCTTGTCAGGGGCCAAGGTCCTTGATCCAGAAGAACTCATTATTAACCAAGAAGAATTTGACCATATCGAATTTAAAATGACTGAATTATTAAGCGACTTAGAAAGAAAAGTTTTGGCTCTGTACCTCGATGGCCAATCCTATCAAGAAATTTCAGAGGAACTTAACCGCCATGTGAAATCAATTGATAATGCCCTGCAGCGAGTTAAGAGAAAACTGGAACGATATTTAGAACTTCGCGAATTTTCACTGTGATAGGTCTATTTTTATGGCAACTAGTTGAATCGTTTTCAGGAGGTTATTGACAATAATTAGGGCACATGTTACATTTTTAAGGATATAATAGAAACTTGGGTAAAGGTGTCGAATATGAGTAAAAAAGTGATCCTTTCCTGTGCTGTATGTGGTTCTCGTAATTATTCGACGATCAGCAAGCAGACACAAACAGAGAGATTAGAATTGAAAAAGTTCTGCAAAACTTGCACCACCCATACCATTCATCGAGAAACAAAATAGTCATCATATATTCTTATAGTTATTTAATTTTGGGGGTTACTATAATGCAGCGCATAAAGAAGTTCTTCAGTGATCTACTCCGTGAGATGAGA
Source organism: Neobacillus drentensis (assembly GCF_036962765.1). Classification (GTDB taxonomy): domain Bacteria; phylum Bacillota; class Bacilli; order Bacillales; family Cytobacillaceae; genus Neobacillus; species Neobacillus drentensis_C. The sequence goes on along the minus strand of NZ_JBALOS010000055.1, from coordinate 16,675 downwards.
AAAGTTAGCTGGCCTAAACGCGGGGAACTAACACGCTCGACGCTTACTGTACTATCCACCGTTATTTTTTTCGCAGCGTTCTTTGCTGTACTTGATTTAGGGATTTCGAAATTGATTCGTTTAATTCTTGAATAATAAATCAACTTTCATGGTATAATGGTGATTAATAAAGGAATTTTTATCTAAAAGCCCGTATAACGGGTTTTTTGTTTGTTTAAAAAATAGTCAGTGACTAAAAAATAGGGAGGGACGGACGTAGTAGTCCTCTTAAATGGAAAAAAATTGGTATGTTTTACATACTTACTCGGGTTATGAAAATAAAGTTAAAGCAAATTTAGAAAAACGGGTCGAATCAATGGGGATGCAAGATAAGATTTTCAGAGTGGTTGTCCCTGAAGAAGAAGAGACAGAGCTTAAAAACGGCAAGAAAAAAGTAGTCAAGCGCAAGGTGTTCCCTGGTTATGTACTGGTGGAAATTGTGATGACAGATGATTCTTGGTATGTAGTACGGAATACTCCAGGTGTAACAGGCTTTGTTGGTTCATCAGGATCAGGGTCTAAACCGACGCCGTTACTTCCGGAAGAAGTTGTCGTTATTTTAAAACGGATGGGTGTTACTGAGACTCGAGTCGATGCCGATTATGAAATTGGTGAAACCGTTCGCGTCAAAGAAGGTCCATTTGCAAACTTTACAGGTTCTGTGGAAGAGATGGATAAGGACAAAGCGAAACTGAAAGTTCTTGTGAATATGTTCGGTCGTGATACCCCTGTAGAACTTGATTTTACACAGATTGAAAAACTTTAATGTAAAAAAACTTGAAATCATTTTGAAAAAGTGGTAATATTTCATAGGTCAGTATGTCTCCATCGTGAGACTAGACTTATGTTAAGTTCTTTATGATTAATAGATAAAGACAGATGCCTGAGTGGGAGGGTTCCTAAAAGACCCTATTACCACATCACGGACTTTAAGGAGGTGTGTCTCGTGGCTAAAAAAGTAATTAAAGTCGTTAAATTACAAATTCCTGCTGGGAAAGCAAACCCTGCGCCACCAGTTGGACCTGCACTAGGTCAAGCCGGTGTTAACATCATGGGATTCTGTAAAGAATTTAACGCTCGTACAGCAGATCAAGCTGGTTTGATCATCCCTGTTGAAATCACGGTATTTGAAGACCGTTCATTTACATTTATTACGAAAACTCCTCCTGCTGCCGTTCTTTTAAAAGTAGCAGCTGGAATTCAGTCAGGTTCTGGTGAACCTAACCGTAATAAAGTAGCAACAGTTAAGCGTAATACAGTACGCGAGATTGCGGAACAGAAAATGCCTGACCTTAACGCAGCTAGCGTTGAAGCAGCAATGCGTATGGTTGAAGGTACTGCTCGCAGCATGGGTATCGTCATCGAAGACTAATCCATGTAACTGATTGTTTTTTGTAAAATGAAGGGGTTGCGACGTTATAAACACTCGCAACCTTTTTCGTGGGAGTTATTCAACGTTAAAACCACAATCTAGGAGGAAATTAAAATGGCTAAAAAAGGTAAGAAGTATTTAGAAGCTTCAAAGCTTGTAGATCGCCTAAAGGCATATCCAATTGCAGAAGCAATTGATCTTGCTAAAAAAACTAACTTCACTAAATTCGATGCAACTGTTGAAGTAGCATTTCGTTTAGGTGTTGACCCTAAGAAAGCTGACCAACAAATCCGTGGAGCAGTAGTGCTTCCAAACGGAACTGGTAAAACGCAACGCGTTTTAGTTTTCGCTAAAGGGGAAAAAGTAAAAGAAGCAGAAGCAGCTGGTGCTGATTATGTAGGCGATGCAGAGTACATCAACAAAATCCAACAAGGTTGGTTTGAATTTGATGTAATCGTAGCAACTCCTGACATGATGGGTGAAGTTGGTAAACTTGGTCGTGTATTAGGACCTAAAGGTTTAATGCCAAACCCTAAAACAGGTACAGTTACATTTGATGTAACTCGTGCGATTAACGAAATCAAAGCAGGTAAAGTTGAATACCGCGTTGATAAGTCTGGTAACATCCATGTGCCAATCGGGAAAGCTTCTTTCGAAAACGAAAAGCTTGTTGAAAACTTCAACACTGTATTTGAAACTATGCTTAAAGTGAAGCCTTCTGCAGCAAAAGGAACTTACATGAAGAACGTAACTGTTGCTTCAACAATGGGACCTGGCGTTAAAGTTGATCCTTCATCCGTAGCAGTTAAATAAATTTTACCAATTGACAATCTTGAATAGATTTTATATAATCTATTTTGTTGTTTAAAATAATAACATTTGTACTGAAGACAGCAGGTGCGAGAAGTCGCTTAATTCCCTGCCGAGGTAATGCGATATAAACAGCTGAGTGATCAGTTGTTATGCTGCCTCCATGTCAACGCTCGATATGGAGGTTTTTATTTGCCTGGTATAAATGTAGAAATTCTACAGGAGGTGTAAAGATGAGCAGTGCAATCGAATTAAAGCAACAAATCGTTAGCGAAATTTCTGATAAATTAAAGAACAGCGTATCAACAGTTGTTGTTGATTACCGTGGTCTTTCAGTTGCAGAAGTAACTGAACTTCGTAAACAGCTTCGTGAAGCTGGTGTGGAATTCAAAGTTTACAAAAACTCAATGACACGCCGTGCTGCAGAAGCAACTGGTCTTGCTGAATTAAACGCTGCATTAACAGGTCCTAACGCTATTGCGTTCAGTACTGAAGATGTAGTAGCACCAGCTAAAATCTTGAACGACTTTGCTAAAAAGCATGAAGCTCTAGAACTAAAAGCAGGTGTAATCGAAGGAAATGTAGCTTCAGCTGATGAAATTAAAGCTCTTGCTGATCTACCATCACGCGAAGGCTTGCTTTCTATGTTACTCAGCGTACTACAAGCTCCAATCCGCAACCTTGCTCTTGCTACAAAAGCAGTTGCAGAACAAAAAGAAGAACAAGGCGCGTAAGTTAATCTAATCGCGTACAAATAAACTTGAACGAAAACTAAGGAGGAAATTTAATCATGACTAAAGAACAAATCATTGAAGCAGTTAAATCTATGACTGTTTTAGAACTTAACGATCTTGTAAAAGCAATCGAAGAAGAATTCGGCGTAACTGCTGCTGCTCCTGTAGCAATGGGTGGCGCTGCAGTTGCTGCTGTTGAAGAAAAAACTGAATTTGATGTAATCCTAGCTGGCGCTGGCGATCAAAAAATCAAAGTTATCAAAGTTGTACGTGAAATCACTGGTCTTGGTCTTAAAGAAGCAAAAGACCTTGTTGACAACACTCCAAAGGCAATCAAAGAAGGCGTTTCTAAAGAAGATGCTGAAGCAATCAAAGCTAAACTTGATGAAGTTGGAGCTAACGTTGAAGTTAAGTAATAACCATATAAAAAAGCTCGCTGTATAAGCGGGCTTTTTTTGCCTTAACTCAAAAAACGGAAGTCATATTCTATGATAAGTATCTATCGTAGGGCAATGATTAAGTTTTAAGTAGTTTTCGTTAGTAAGTCCTCGTTTATCTTCAATTATTATTTTTCCTCGGAGGTGAGTCAGTTGTCTGAACACTACTATTCTCGAACACAAAAGGTCGAAAGTGACCCGAAATTCTGGGATTTCACCTTAAAAGATAACACGTTTCGTTTTAAAACGGATAACGGTGTATTTTCAAAAAGAGAAGTAGATTTCGGCTCACGTTTATTGATTGAGTCTTTTGAATTGCCAGATACAGAAGGGTTAATCCTGGATGTAGGCTGCGGCTACGGTCCGATCGGTCTATCACTTGCAAAATATTATCACGATCGTATGATACATATGGTTGATGTTAATGAACGGGCTATTGAATTGGCAAAAGAAAATGCAGAACTGAATCGGATTCAAAATGTTAAAATATATGAAAGTGATCGGTTGTTAAATGTGAAAGAAAACACATTCGCAGCTATTTTAACGAACCCGCCGATTAGAGCAGGGAAGAAAACAGTTCATGAAATTTTTGAACAAAGTTTTGAACATCTTGCATCACAGGGAGAGCTCTGGGTTGTCATTCAAAAGAAACAAGGTGCACCATCCGCTATTGAAAAATTAAATAATTTATTTAACTGCGTCGAAACTATTGACAAATCCAAAGGTTATTTTGTCATAAAGGCTAAAAAAAGTTGACTTGAAAATGTCACTATGATAGCATTATAAAATGCCATCATAATAATTTCCGAATTATTCCTAAAAATATTGAATATCTGGTATAAAAAAGGGATATTAAGGAAATGATGACAAAATAATAGTCAAAATGTGAAAATGTGGTTTTTAGTCAAAAACCCTTTTTCTTTTTGTTTACTGGAATAGAAGTAAATTCTGCTCCATAAACGTTTATAGATTTTAATAATAACGCTTGATTTGAGGGGTGAATCAGTTGACAGGTCAACTAGTTCAGTATGGACGACACCGCCAACGAAGAAGTTACGCACGAATCAGTGAAGTTTTAGAATTACCAAATCTTATTGAAATCCAAACCTCTTCCTATCAATGGTTTCTTGATGAGGGTTTGCGTGAAATGTTCCAGGATATTTCACCAATTGAGGACTTTACTGGTAACCTATCACTAGAATTTATTGATTACAGTCTTGGCGATCCAAAGTATTCAGTAGAGGAATCAAAAGAACGGGACGTTACATATTCTGCTCCATTGCGTGTAAAAGTACGTCTTGTAAACAAAGAAACAGGCGAAGTAAAGGATCAAGATGTATTTATGGGTGATTTCCCGCTAATGACTGAAACAGGTACGTTTGTCATTAACGGGGCAGAACGTGTTATTGTTTCACAATTAGTGCGCTCTCCGAGTGTTTACTATAGTGGAAAGTTCGATAAAAATGGTAAGCGGGGCTTTTCAGCTACCGTCATTCCGAACCGCGGCGCTTGGCTCGAATATGAAACAGACGCCAAAGATGTCGTTTATGTGAGAATAGATCGTACTCGGAAACTGCCCGTTACGGTTCTTTTGCGTGCACTTGGTTTCGGCTCTGATCAAGAAATCATTGAATTGATTGGGGATAACGAATACATCCGTAATACACTTGAGAAAGACAATACGGAAGGTGTCGAAAAGGCCCTTTTGGAAATTTATGAGCGCCTGCGTCCAGGTGAACCACCTACCGTTGAAAACGCAAAGAGCTTATTAGTGTCACGTTTCTTTGACCCTAAGCGCTATGATCTTGCAAATGTAGGCCGCTATAAAATTAATAAAAAGCTTCATATTAAAAATCGTTTATTTAACCAACGCTTAGCAGAATCCCTTGCGGATCCTGAAACAGGTGAAATTATTGCTGAAAAGGGCACCATTCTTGATAGAAGAAACCTTGATAGAATTATCCCTGCTCTTGAAAAGAATACTAATTTCAAATCCTTTAATCCTTATGGCGGGGTAGTAGATGAGGAAATCATTCTTCAGGACATTAAAATTTATGCTCCTGGTGATGAAAGTGAAAAAGTAATTAATGTCTTAGGGAATGCCTATGTGGCAGAACCAATTAAAAATATTACACCGGCTGATATTATTTCATCGATTAGCTACTTCTTCAATTTATTGCATGGAGTTGGCGATACAGATGATATCGACCACTTAGGTAACAGACGTCTTCGTTCTGTTGGTGAATTGCTTCAGAATCAATTCCGTATTGGGTTATCCCGTATGGAGCGTGTTGTTCGTGAAAGAATGTCCATTCAGGACACAGCAACGATCACACCGCAACAATTAATTAACATACGTCCAGTGATTGCGTCTATTAAAGAGTTCTTTGGCAGCTCGCAATTATCACAGTTCATGGACCAAACCAACCCGCTTGCTGAATTGACGCACAAGCGTCGTCTTTCTGCATTAGGACCAGGTGGTTTAACGCGTGAACGTGCCGGGATGGAAGTTCGTGACGTTCACTATTCCCACTATGGCCGTATGTGTCCAATTGAAACACCAGAGGGTCCAAACATCGGTTTGATTAACTCGCTGTCATCGTACGCGAAAGTTAATCGCTTCGGATTTATCGAAACACCTTATCGCCGGGTTGACCCAGATACAGGTAAAGTTACTGCCCGTATTGATTACTTAACGGCAGACGAAGAAGATAACTATGTAGTTGCGCAAGCGAACTCTCGCTTAGATGACGATGGTTCCTTCTTAGATGATGAAGTTGTGGCTCGTTTCCGTGGTGAAAACACCGTTGTCAAACGCGAACGCATTGACTATATGGATGTATCACCAAAGCAGGTTGTATCTGCCGCAACAGCATGTATCCCCTTCCTTGAAAACGATGACTCCAACCGTGCCCTTATGGGAGCAAACATGCAGCGTCAAGCAGTACCGTTGATGCAGCCAGAAGCTCCACGAGTAGGAACAGGTATGGAATATGTATCTGGTAAAGACTCAGGTGCAGCCGTAATCTGTAAGCACGAGGGTATTGTTGAACACGTGGAAGCACGTGAGGTATGGGTACGCCGCATTAATATGGTAGATGGTCAAGAGGTTAAAGGAAATCTTGATAAATACCGTATGTTAAAATTCATCCGTTCCAATCAGGGAACATGTTATAACCAGCGTCCAATTGTTGCAGTGGGTAACCGTGTAACAAAAGGAGAAATTCTTGCTGACGGTCCTTCAATGGAATTAGGAGAATTAGCCCTAGGTCGTAACGTCCTTGTTGCCTTTATGACATGGGATGGTTATAACTATGAAGATGCGATTATTATGAATCAACGTCTTGTTAAAGACGATGTATACACTTCCATTCATATTGAAGAATATGAGTCAGAGTCCCGTGATACAAAGCTCGGACCTGAAGAAATTACACGCGATATTCCAAACGTTGGGGAAGATGCTCTTCGTAACTTGGATGAGCGCGGTATCATTCGTACTGGTGCTGAAGTTAAAGATGGTGACTTGTTAGTTGGTAAAGTAACACCAAAAGGGGTTACAGAATTAACGGCAGAAGAACGTCTTTTACATGCGATCTTTGGTGAAAAAGCACGTGAGGTTCGTGATACATCTCTTCGAGTGCCACATGGCGGCGGCGGGATTGTTCTCGATGTTAAAGTCTTTAACCGTGAAGATGGTGATGAACTTCCACCAGGAGTTAATCAACTTGTCCGCGTCTACATCGTTCAGAAACGTAAGATTTCTGAAGGGGATAAAATGGCGGGACGTCACGGTAACAAAGGGGTTATCTCACGTATTTTACCTGAAGAAGATATGCCGTATTTACCAGATGGCACACCAGTCGATATCATGTTAAATCCACTAGGGGTACCATCCCGGATGAATATTGGACAGGTGCTAGAACTTCATCTTGGAATGGCAGCACGTTACCTAGGCATTCATGTTGCATCTCCTGTATTTGATGGAGCGCGTGAAGAAGATGTTTGGGGAACAATCGAAGAGGCAGGTATGGCTCGTGATGCGAAAACCGTCCTTTATGATGGCCGTTCTGGGGAACCGTTTGATAACCGTGTCTCTGTAGGTGTCATGTATATGATTAAACTTGCACACATGGTTGATGATAAACTCCATGCCCGTTCAACTGGACCATACTCATTAGTAACGCAGCAACCGTTGGGTGGTAAAGCTCAATTCGGTGGGCAGCGCTTTGGTGAGATGGAGGTTTGGGCACTTGAAGCATACGGTGCTGCATACACACTTCAAGAAATCCTTACCGTTAAATCAGATGACGTCGTTGGTCGTGTGAAAACGTATGAAGCGATTGTTAAAGGTGAAAACGTACCGGAACCAGGTGTTCCAGAATCATTTAAAGTATTAATCAAAGAACTTCAGAGTCTAGGTATGGATGTAAAAATTCTTTCCGGTGATGAAGAAGAGATTGAAATGCGCGATACGGAAGATGACGATGACTTACAACAAGTCGACACGTTAAACATTGTTCCTGAACAAGCATTTGAATCAGAAAAAGTCGGTTCAAAAGAGTAATGATATAAATTAGTTGGGGCGCACTTTGCGCTCCCGCTTTACTTGTTTTCCTAGCTGCAGCGTGCAGAAACCGCGCTTCCGCTTTATTGGGCAATAAGGGTAAAACCTGGAGATATCAAAAGGGAGGTAGGCCCCTTGCTAGATGTTAATAATTTTGAGTTTATGAAGATTGGTCTTGCTTCACCGGATAAAATCCGTTCATGGTCTTTTGGGGAAGTCAAAAAACCAGAAACGATTAACTATCGTACATTAAAGCCTGAAAAGGACGGCTTATTCTGTGAACGAATTTTCGGTCCAACGAAGGATTGGGAATGTCATTGTGGAAAGTATAAGCGTGTCCGTTATAAAGGTGTCGTTTGTGACCGCTGTGGTGTAGAAGTCACACGAGCAAAAGTTCGTCGTGAACGAATGGGGCATATTGAGCTAGCTGCGCCAGTTTCACACATCTGGTACTTTAAAGGAATCCCAAGCCGGATGGGACTTGTATTAGACATGTCTCCAAGAGCTTTGGAAGAAATCATCTACTTTGCTTCTTACGTAGTAACGGAATCAGGAGACACAGCTCTTGATAAGAAACAGCTGCTATCTGAAAAAGAATATCGTGCATATCGTGAAAAGTACGGAAACAAATTCCAAGCTGCCATGGGTGCAGAAGCGATTAAAAAACTTCTTTACGATATCGATTTAGATAAAGAAGTAGACGGATTAAAAGAAGAATTAAAAAGCGCACAAGGTCAGCGTCGTACTCGTGCGATCAAACGCCTTGAAGTGTTAGAAGCATTCCGTGGATCTGGAAATGAGCCATCTTGGATGATTCTTGATGTTCTTCCTGTTATCCCTCCAGAACTTCGTCCAATGGTTCAATTGGATGGAGGAAGATTTGCAACATCTGACTTAAACGATCTTTATCGTCGTGTTATTAACCGTAACAACCGCTTAAAACGTTTATTAGATTTAGGTGCACCAAGCATTATCGTTCAGAATGAAAAACGGATGCTTCAAGAAGCTGTCGATGCCTTAATTGACAACGGCCGCCGTGGACGTCCAGTGACAGGGCCGGGTAACCGTCCGTTAAAATCACTATCTCATATGTTAAAAGGTAAACAAGGTCGTTTCCGTCAAAACTTACTTGGAAAACGCGTTGACTATTCAGGCCGTTCGGTTATCGTTGTAGGACCAAACTTGAAGATGTATCAATGCGGACTTCCAAAAGAAATGGCATTAGAACTATTTAAGCCTTTTGTTATGAAGGAATTGGTTGAAAAAGGGTTAGCACATAACATTAAATCTGCTAAACGTAAAATCGAAAGAGTATCTCCAGATGTATGGGATGTACTCGAAGATGTAATTAAAGAGCATCCAGTGTTACTAAACCGTGCCCCTACACTTCATAGACTAGGGATTCAGGCATTTGAGCCAACGCTAGTTGAAGGCCGGGCAATCCGTCTGCATCCACTTGTATGTACAGCATACAATGCCGATTTTGATGGTGACCAAATGGCGGTTCACGTACCGCTTTCTTCAGAGGCTCAAGCAGAAGCAAGACTATTAATGCTTGCAGCACAAAACATCTTAAACCCTAAAGATGGTAAGCCTGTTGTTACTCCTTCCCAAGACATGGTTTTAGGTAACTATTACTTAACGTTGGAAAGAGAAGGCGCAGTCGGCGAGGGTATGATTTTTAAAGACACGAGCGAAGCGATTCTTGCTTATCAAAATGGCTATGTTCATTTGCATACACGTGTTGCTGTCCATGCAGGTTCATTAGGAAATGAAACATTCACAGAAGAACAAAATAATAAGTTATTAATCACAACGGTTGGTAAGCTTATATTTAATGAAATTCTGCCGAAATCATTCCCATTCATTAACGAACCAACTAGACAGAATTTAGAAGTTGAAACACCAGTAAAATATTTCGTAGAAAAAGGCGAAGACGTTAAGGCGAAGATTCAATCGATGCCATTAATTGATCCGTTTAAAAAGAAAATCCTTGGAAATGTCATTGCTGAAGTATTCAAACGTTTCAAGATTACTGAAACGTCAAAAATGCTTGACCGCATGAAGGACTTAGGCTTTAAACATTCAACAAAAGCGGGTCTAACAGTTGGTGTTTCTGACATTGTCGTTCTTCCTGAAAAGCAGGAAATTCTTCATGACGCACAAGGTAAAGTAGATAGCGTGATGAAGCAATTCAGACGCGGTCTAATTACTGAAGATGAGCGTTATGATCGTGTCATTGCGATCTGGAGTGCTGCAAAAGATATCATTCAAGGAAAACTAATGAAATCGTTGAACAAATCGAATCCAATCTTTATGATGAGTGATTCCGGAGCTCGTGGTAATGCCTCTAACTTTACGCAACTTGCTGGTATGCGTGGTCTGATGGCCAACCCGGCTGGACGTATCATTGAGTTACCAATCAAATCAAGTTTCCGTGAAGGTTTAACGGTATTAGAGTACTTTATCTCGACACACGGTGCCCGTAAAGGTCTTGCTGATACAGCGCTTAAGACGGCTGACTCTGGTTACTTAACACGCCGACTCGTTGACGTTGCACAGGATGTTATTGTTCGTGAAGACGATTGTGGAACTGACCGCGGCTTTACAATTAGTGCCTTAAAAGACGGTACAGAAATCATCGAAGGATTAGACGAACGTCTGATTGGCCGCTATGCACGTAAGGCGATCAAACATCCTGAAACAGGTACAGTTCTAGTACCGGAAAATGGTTTGATTACAGAAGATTTAGCAGAAACAATTGTTAATGCAGGCATTGAGACTGTAAAAATCCGTTCTGCGTTTACATGTAATACCCGTCATGGTGTTTGTAAAAAATGCTATGGTCGTAATCTGGCAACAGGTCAAGAGGTTGAAGTTGGCGAAGCAGTTGGTATTATCGCTGCCCAATCTATCGGTGAGCCAGGTACACAGTTAACCATGCGTACCTTCCATACTGGTGGGGTTGCGGGAGACGATATTACACAAGGTTTACCACGTATCCAGGAAATTTTTGAAGCCCGTAACCCTAAAGGTCAAGCGGTTATTTCTGAAATTGATGGAGTTGTCGTTGGTATTAATGAGGGCCGTGATCGCCAGCATGAAATTGTTGTTCAAGGTGAAGTTGAATCGAGAACATACAATGCACCATATACGGCACGCTTGAAAGTGGCTATAAATGACCAGGTAGCACGAGGAGAAGAGTTAACGGAAGGTTCAATTGATCCGAAAGAATTAATTAGAGTCAAAGACGTTACTTCTGTCCAAGAGTATTTATTGCGTGAAGTTCAAAAAGTTTATCGTATGCAAGGGGTAGAAATTGGCGATAAGCACGTTGAAGTAATGGTTCGTCAAATGTTACGTAAAGTTCGTGTCGGTGATGCAGGTGAAACAGATGTACTTCCAGGTACACTTCTAGATATTCACCAGTTTACTGATGCAAACGAAAGGGCATTGTTAGCAGGAAAAATGCCTGCAACTGGACGTCCAGTCTTACTTGGTATTACCAAAGCGTCGCTTGAAACTGATTCATTCCTATCTGCTGCATCATTCCAAGAAACAACAAGAGTTCTTACAGATGCTGCAATCAAAGGCAAGCGCGATGAATTACTCGGCTTAAAAGAAAATGTTATCATTGGTAAGCTTGTACCAGCTGGAACAGGCATGCAGCGCTACCGCAAAGCAGAACCTGTTCTTCGTGATACAACTTCCGAAGAAACAGTTACAATTGATTAATAAAAACAAGGGATCTGCTAACTAGCAGATTCCTTGTTTTAAGAAAATATTAAATGTGTTGTTGACATTAATTTATTAAGATGTTACTATATCAAAGGTGCTCCTATTCACCTGATACTTTGGAGGATATGAACTATGTCTTATGAAAAAGTATTACAGGCACAAAAGTTCGTTATAGGAACAAAACAAGCAGTAAAGGCACTAAAAGAAGGTAATGTGAGAGAGGTAATCATAGCTAGCGACGCTGATCCAAAGTTGACAGCGAAAGTAGTTAATGAAGCTCTTGAAATAAATGTTCCTATCCTATATGTTGACTCGATGAAAAAACTCGGGAAGGCATGCGGGATTGAAGTTGGTGCTTCAACTGTTGCAATTATCAATTAAAAGCGTTTTTGTAGATAGAGAGTCTGCAAAAACTTTGTTTTTGCGAAAAAATGAACCACCTGGATGTGTGGGCTTACAAATAATGAAGGGAGGAAACACAAATGCCTACTATTAACCAATTAGTGCGCAAGCCTCGTCAATCTAAAGAGGAAAAGTCAAAATCACCAGCACTTAACAAAGGTTATAACAGCTTCAAAAAATCACAAACGAATGTATCTTCACCACAAAAACGCGGTGTATGTACTCGTGTTGGTACAATGACTCCAAAGAAACCAAACTCAGCGTTACGTAAATATGCACGTGTACGTTTGACGAATGGTATCGAGGTGACAGCATACATTCCTGGTATTGGACACAATCTTCAAGAGCACAGCGTTGTTCTTATCCGTGGAGGACGTGTAAAAGATTTACCAGGGGTACGTTATCACATCGTACGTGGAGCACTTGATACAGCTGGTGTAAACAACCGTATGCAAGGACGTTCTAAATACGGTACGAAGAGACCAAAAGCAGCTAAGAAATAAAACAACTTAAATAGAAGCTTCTTTGAAAGGAGGAAATATAATGCCACGTAAAGGTCCTGTAGCAAAAAGAGACGTGTTACCAGATCCACTTTATAACTCTAAATTAGTTACTCGTTTAATCAACAAGATGATGGTTGACGGTAAAAGAGGTAAGTCACAAGAAATTCTTTACTCTGCGTTCGATACAATTCGCGAACGTACTGGCAAAGAGCCGATGGAAGTTTTTGAAGCGGCGCTTAAAAACATCATGCCTGTACTTGAAGTTAGAGCTCGCCGTGTAGGTGGTGCTAACTACCAAGTTCCAGTTGAGGTGCGTCCAGACCGCCGTTCAACTCTAGGTCTTCGTTGGTTGGTGAATTATTCACGTAACCGTGGAGAAAAAACGATGGAAGAGCGTTTAGCTAACGAAATCATGGATGCAGCAAACAACACAGGTGCATCTGTTAAAAAGCGTGAAGATACACACAAAATGGCAGAAGCAAACAAAGCGTTTGCTCACTATCGTTGGTAATCTAACCTTCAATATAAAAACTTTCAAACTAGGAAGGAGAAAGACCCAATGGCAAGAGAGTTCTCCTTAGCAAACACTCGTAATATCGGTATCATGGCTCACATTGATGCCGGTAAAACGACTACCACTGAGCGTGTTCTTTATTACACTGGTCGTATTCATAAGATCGGTGAAACTCATGAAGGTGCTTCTCAGATGGACTGGATGGAGCAAGAACAAGAGCGCGGAATTACAATCACTTCCGCAGCAACAACTGCACAATGGCATGGCCATCGTGTAAACATCATTGATACACCAGGACACGTAGACTTCACTGTTGAAGTTGAACGTTCCCTTCGTGTACTTGATGGTGCAGTAGCAGTACTTGATGCACAATCTGGTGTTGAGCCTCAAACTGAAACAGTTTGGCGCCAAGCAACTACTTACGGTGTACCTCGTGTAGTATTCGTAAACAAGATGGACAAAATTGGAGCTGACTTCTTATATTCTGTAGGAACAATCCATGACCGTCTTCAAGCGAATGCACATCCAATTCAGTTACCTATCGGTGCTGAAGACGAGTTTGAAGCAATCATTGACCTTGTGGAAATGAATGCAGTATTTTACGGGAATGACTTAGGTACTGATATCGAAGTACGTGAGATTCCTGAAGAGTACCGTGCTCAAGCTGAAGAATATCGTGAAAAGTTAGTAGAAGCAGTAGCTGAGTTAGATGAAGAATTAATGGAAAAATACCTTGGTGGAGAAGAAATCACTAAAGAAGAGCTAAAAGCAGCGATTCGTAAAGGTACTGTTAATGTTGAATTCTATCCAGTAATCTGTGGATCAGCATTCAAAAACAAAGGTGTTCAGCTAATGTTGGATGCTGTTATCGATTACCTTCCATCACCATTGGATGTACCTGCAATTAAAGGTCATGCAATTGATGATGAAGAAGAAATCATTGAACGTCATTCTAGCGATGAAGAGCCATTCTCTGCTCTAGCATTTAAAGTTATGACTGACCCTTATGTTGGTAAATTAACGTTCTTCCGCGTTTATTCTGGTACTTTAGAGTCTGGATCATATGTTCAAAACTCTACAAAAGGCAAGCGTGAGCGTATCGGACGTATCCTTCAAATGCATGCAAACAGCCGTCAAGAAATCTCAAAGGTTTTTGCTGGTGACATTGCTGCTGCTGTAGGTTTGAAAGATACAACTACTGGTGATACTCTATGTGACGAGAAAAACCTTGTTATCTTAGAGTCTATGCAATTCCCTGAACCAGTAATCCAACTTTCAGTTGAACCAAAATCAAAAGCAGACCAAGACAAAATGACAACTGCATTGCAAAAGCTTCAAGAAGAAGATCCGACGTTCCGTGCACATACTGACCAGGAAACTGGACAAGTAATCATCGCTGGTATGGGTGAACTTCACCTAGATATCATTGTTGACCGTATGCGTCGTGAATTTAAAGTTGAAGCTAATGTAGGTGCACCACAGGTTGCCTACCGCGAGACTTTCCGTGCTTCTGCACAAGTTGAAGGTAAATTCGCTCGTCAATCTGGTGGTCGTGGACAATACGGTCACGTTTGGATCGAATTCTCACCTAACGAAGAAGGAAAAGGATTCGAATTTGAAAACGGTATTGTTGGTGGTGTTGTTCCTCGTGAATACATCGCACCAGTTCAAGCTGGACTTGAAGATGCTCTACAACGTGGTGTTCTTGCTGGATATCCACTAGTTGATATTAAAGCAAGACTATTTGACGGATCATACCATGATGTTGACTCCTCTGAAATGGCGTTTAAAATTGCTGCATCTATGGCACTTAAAAATGCTGCTTCTAAGTGTAGTCCTGTTATCCTTGAACCGATGATGAGAGTGGAAGTAGTTATCCCAGAAGAATATCTTGGAGATATCATGGGACAAATTACTGCACGTCGTGGTCGTGTTGAAGGTATGGAAGCACGTGGTAATGCACAAGTTGTACGTTCAATGGTACCACTTTCAGAAATGTTTGGTTATGCAACTGCACTTCGCTCTAGTACACAAGGACGTGGAGTATTCTCCATGCACTTCGATCACTATGAAGAAGTACCAAAATCAGTTTCTGAAGAAATCATCAAAAAAAATAAAGGTGAATAATTGATTTTCACCTTTTGATAAAGTATAACTACAATTGTAAGAAGTGGAAGCCGTGAATTTGGGACAACCTCATTCACGGCTTACATATAAAACTATACTTAAATTTTTTTAAATTAGAGGAGGATTTCCTAATGGGTAAAGCTAAATTCGACCGTTCAAAACCACACGTTAACATTGGTACAATCGGACACGTTGACCATGGTAAAACAACTTTAACAGCTGCAATCACTTCTGTACTTGCTAAAACAGGTAAAGCAGAAGCACGTGCATACGATCAAATCGATGGTGCACCAGAAGAAAAAGAACGTGGTATTACAATCTCTACTGCACACGTAGAATATGAAACAGATGCTCGTCACTATGCACACGTAGACTGCCCAGGACACGCTGACTATGTTAAAAACATGATCACTGGTGCTGCGCAAATGGACGGCGGTATCCTAGTTGTATCTGCAACTGACGGCCCAATGCCACAAACTCGTGAACACATCCTTCTTTCACGTCAAGTAGGTGTACCATACCTTGTTGTATTCATGAACAAGTGTGACATGGTTGACGATGAAGAGCTTCTTGAATTAGTAGAAATGGAAATTCGTGATCTATTATCAGAATACGACTTCCCTGGTGATGACACTCCAGTTATCAAAGGTTCTGCTCTTAAAGCATTAGAAGGCGAAGCTGCTTGGGAAGAAAAAATCAATGAACTTATGGCTGCTGTTGATGAGTGGATTCCAACACCAACTCGTGACACTGACAAACCTTTCATGATGCCTGTTGAGGATGTATTCTCAATCACTGGTCGTGGAACAGTTGCTACTGGACGTGTTGAGCGTGGAGTAGTTAAAGTTGGGGACGTAGTTGAAATCGTAGGTTTCACTGAAGAGCCAAAATCTACTACTGTAACAGGTGTAGAAATGTTCCGTAAGCTTCTTGATTTCGCTGAAGCAGGAGACAACATCGGTGCCCTTCTTCGTGGTGTAGCACGTGAAGATATCGAACGTGGTCAAGTATTGGCTAAACCAAAGTCAATCACTCCACACACAAAGTTCAAAGCGCAAGTTTATGTATTATCAAAAGAAGAAGGTGGACGTCACACTCCATTCTTCTCTAACTACCGTCCACAATTCTATTTCCGTACTTCTGACATCACTGGTATTTGTATGCTTCCAGAAGGCACTGAAATGGTTATGCCTGGCGACCACATCGAAATGATTGTTGAACTAATCGCTCCAATCGCGATCGAAGAAGGAACTAAGTTCTCCATTCGTGAAGGTGGACGTACAGTAGGTTCAGGTTCAATCACAACTATTACTGAGTAATTTGAAACAGTAGCGCCTTTGGTGCTGAGTGGATAATGATCAACCATATAAAAAGCAGATGGATGACGATCCATCTGCTTTTTTGTTGTAGGTAGTGTTAAAGTTGCCAGTTGATT
>NZ_JBALOS010000054.1:0-3319 GCF_036962765.1 Neobacillus drentensis | reverse complement strand
GTTTGCATGCACAAAAAAATTTTGCGCCTATACTGCAAAATTACATTTACCATGAAAAGGGATAGTTATATTTTTCAAAATAGACCAAATAAAGGTCAGCTATTGCCAATGCCAATTTTCTTTGCAAAATTCTCACTTTTTTTATAAAACTGCAAAACTATTTTGCATTATTACGTTTTATTTGGTTAAATAGGTGCATAAAGGATTAATAAAAGGGAATGAATGAGGATGGAGAAAACAAATCATACAGTTAGTTATTTACAATATGTAAATCGGATGTATAAGCGGATCTTAGACGAAGTAGATGTGGGTGTCCATGCCGTAGATGAAACAGGGAAAACGATTATTTATAATAAAAAAATGATGCAAATGGAGTCTATGGATCATCAAGATGTTATTGATAAAAACCTTCTAGATGTATTTATGTTTAAAGACGACCAATCTAGTACACTAGTAAAAGCGCTGCAAGAAGGCAAAGAAACGATTAACGTAAAACAAACTTATTTTAATAACAAAGGCCGCGAAATTTCGACCATTAACAATACTATTCCAATTTATCAGAATGAAAAACTTCAAGGCGCTGTCGAAATTGCCAAGGATGTAACAAAGCTAGAGCGACTTATGAAAGGCAATATGAATAAGGGGGCTACTCGATACACGTTTGATAAAATCATTGGAGACAGCCCAGCTATTCAAGAAGTCATAGAATCTGCTAAGCGCGCAACCCGAACCTCTTCCTATGTTTTAATCGTTGGAGATACAGGTACTGGGAAGGAACTTTTTGCTCAAAGTATTCACAACGGGAGTAATCGTTTATCTGCTCCGTTTATTTCACAAAACTGCGCTGCATTACCAGATAATCTAATTGAAAGTCTTCTGTTTGGAACAAAGCGAGGTGCGTTTACGGGGGCTGTCGATACCCCAGGCTTATTTGAGCAGGCGAATGGTGGAACCCTGCTTCTTGATGAGATTAACTCTTTGAATCTTAATCTTCAGGCAAAATTACTTCGAGTTCTTCAAGAAAAAACGATTAGGCGAATCGGTGATACGAAGGATACACCCGTTGATGTTCGAGTCATCGCTAACATGAATGAAGATCCGATCGATGCAATTGCTAATGATCGAATGCGTAAAGACTTATACTATCGACTAGGAGTCGTTACCATTTTTGTACCATCTCTAAAAGACCGGAAAGAAGATATTCCCTTATTAGTCCAGCATTTTATCAAAAAATACAATGAGTTGTTTCAGATGACTGTAAAAGGGTTGACTGAGGAGGTTCGACAGTCTTTCTTTGAATATGACTGGCTTGGAAATGTTCGGGAACTTGAACATATAATTGAAGCAGCTATGAACATTATGATCGATGAAGAATGGATTTCCTATTCCCATTTACCTTATCAATATCGAAGCAAAATGCAAATGAAAGAGAGAATGATCCCCCTTTCAACAGTTGATACCTTTATCAAGGAAAATTCGGAAGCAGCGGTACCGCTAAAATATCAAATGGAATTATTTGAAAAATCCTATATTGATCATGTATTATCTAGAAATGATTTTAATATCTCTCGGACTGCTAATCTCCTTGGGCTTAGTAGGCAAAGCTTACAATATCGAATGAAGAAATTGAACATTACCGGAAAATAAGATTTAACCAAACGCGCGGAAAGCTATTTTAGCTTTCTGTTTTTTTATTATCTAGCACAAAACCAAGTGATTTCACATAAAATTATTATAGAAGAGTAATGAAGTTTGATAAATGGAATCTTTTATTCCACTGAATTCCCTATTAGCAATAAAATAATACAAGCATAATAATTCCATTTTTTCTCCATACTAAGAAGAAAAAAGATGAGGTGAATAAAATGGGACTACTTAACTCTTTTAACCAATGGAAAGAATCAAAATACCAAAATCATGTCACTAATATGAAGGATCAAGGCAAATGTCCAGATTGTCATGGCCGCGGCTATACCGTGTACCCTTATAATGAATTTGCCTATTTCAATTCATTTGAATGTCCAGGATGTCAAGGCACAGGTCAATACGCAGATTGGGAAGAAATGCAGTAATTTTATCCGAATCTATCCCTTTCAGAAAAAAATGAAAATCCCTCCATTATTTCCGTTTATTCGGATTAATGAAGGGATTCTTTTTTCATTTATGGTATCATTTTATTTGGGAAATTCACAATTTACTTGTTAGATTCGTTTCTTAAGTTGACTTTGATAAGTTTTTGACGTCCTTACTTCAACCGTTAGTGACCCTCCGTTTACAATTGCTTTTAAAATTAAAGGTACACCCGTTGTATTTTTAAATCTAAAATCTTTACCTCCATAAGAAACAGTCGCATCTCTTCCTTTTGGCACGTAACCAACTGTTAAGGAATGATGGTGTTTTTCGATATATTGTACCTCCAGTTGATCGATGGCATTATACAAAGTAGAAGAAGTTTGACAGATTCCACCACCATAACCTTCAACTAATTTCCCGTAATTTATCTCTGGTGCTTTTTGATATCCGTGTTCGGCATCACTCGGGCCAACTGTTGTATTATAGGAGAAAGAATCATTCGTTCCAAGGATGATATTATTTATTGCCTTAGCTGATAGTTCAATATTTTTAGTTCTTCCCACAGTACCACTATTAAAATGGGTGGTATATGAAGCTACTAAGACATCATCTAATTCGGAAGCCTCCTCAGCTTGATATCCACTTGCATTTATATATATAGGTAATTCCACATTGCCGCCTTTTTCTGATACCAACATAATCTTCTCGGCCAACTCTTCTTCTTCAAGGATTTGTTGCGGAGTACCTTTGATGATCGTACCATCGTCATCCAGTTTATCGAGAACCATTCGTTTGTCGTAACCAGGTTTCGATTCGGTTCCACGAGCTAATTCTCTTATTATTTTCGCTATTTCAACTTTATAATTGGCAGGATTTGTTATATACCCTAGATCCTTTGTATTAAAAGTTTTAACAACGTCCTTCGTATTCGGGTCAACGATATTGACATAAACAGGCCTTGCTTCTTCCCGCTTCCGTTCTTCTTCTCGTTTCTTTGCTTCTGCCAACTTCTTTTCTTCTAGTAGTTTTTTCTCATTTTCGATTTTTTCCTGCTGTTCCGCTGCTTTTGCTTCTTTTTCTTTTGCAGTTTGTGCCGTACATCCAGTTCCAATTAAACAGACTGCCACTAGTAGTGAAATTACCCAATTTCGCTTTGCCATTTTCTCCCACTTTACTCCTTTTTGTATAGCCTTATGCCCTTTTATAATGTTAGACGGTATTGTATGAAATTTGTTTCATATCATTC
>NZ_JBALOS010000053.1:24381-32770 GCF_036962765.1 Neobacillus drentensis | reverse complement strand
CAACTAGAGAGTTTCAACCCTTTGGAGAAACGTTTGACCATACTTACAAATTTGTAGGTCCATCCATCTCTTTACGACCAACGCAAGAAAACTTCGACCTAACTGCAATCAAGGGGAGAGAACTGATTTACATTTCACTGGGTACTGTCTTTAACCAAGCAATTGATTTCTATAAGCTTTGTTTTAAGGCATTGGGGAACACTGATCATGACGTTGTCATGTCTATTGGGGAAAAAGTTCAAATATCAGATTTAGGGGAGATTCCTAAAAACTTCATTGTTAAAAATTATGTTCCACAAACTGATGTGCTGAAATACACAAAATTATTTATCACACATGGTGGAATGAACAGTACCAATGAAGGTCTCTATTACGGGGTTCCGCTAATTGTAATCCCACAAAGCGCGGATCAGCCGATAATTGCCGGGCAAGTTACCAATATTGGAGCCGGTATGAAATTACAAATGCAAAACTTGACTGCAAATCAACTACGTGAAGCCGTAGATCATGTGTTAAACCACCCATCTTTCCATAAAACTGTTGCAAATATTAGAGAATCCTTTCAAAAATCTGGAGGGTATCAACAAGCTGTTGATGAGATTTTCGAATTTAAAAGTGAATAGCTAAATAAAAATATTTAACAACTGCCTTCATTGTTGACTTTTTCTTAGTGGTTACAGCTTCTTCTTTTTTAATAACCATTACAGAAACTAATGGGAGCGTATTTTCAGAACCAATTGTTATTACGTTTTAGTTTTGATATAGCTTAACACATACATATGTATTTTTACTGCTGGAATAAGATATTAATCTAATTGAAGATTCATAACTGGAATTTTTGTAAATGCTGGTAGACTTATAAAAGCGATACTGTGTATATGTCAGATTTAATAAAGATTATGGGGAGTAACTAGGTAAGATCATGAAGGTATATAAGCTAAAGAATAATTTTAGAGGGTTAAAAAAGGGAACACAATTCTATTTGATTGCTGAATCAGAATTTATAGGTGTCAAAGATTTTGTTTTACGAACTAAAGACTTAGCAATCAGGATATCAATTAATGAAAGGGAGCTGCATAACAATTTTATTTTATTGAATTATAGGTGAACAGTTTGACCAGTTAATTCTATTGAAGTAACGGGTGTAAGATTTTAATAAGTGGTTGCTGCGGCAACCGCACACTACGTACTCTTGCAAATGATATTAAAAATTGATATTCTAAAAATGAATTATTTTTGTTCGGTGTAAAGGATAGAATTTTCACTTTTCTTCTTGATGATCGCTGAGAGCAAGGATAGTAATACGTTGTGTGGATACGCACTAGGAGGCAACAAAAATGAAAAACGGTAAAGTAAAATGGTTTAACTCAGAAAAAGGTTTTGGATTCATCGAAGCTGAAGATGGTAACGACGTATTCGTTCATTACTCTGCAATCCAAACAGAAGGTTTCAAAACTTTAGAAGAAGGTCAAGAAGTTTCTTTCGAAGTTGTTGAAGGAGCTCGTGGACCACAAGCTGCTAACGTAACTAAAAAATAATTTTGTAAACTACTATAACAGCCCGGACAATGTTCCGGGCTGTTTTTTGCATATTAAGAACCGTTATGAATCTACAATCTAGTGTAAAATACCCAAAATTCCAGTAATCTGCTTGCATTCCCACCGTCATTTCTATTTGTATTTTGCTATAATAGTAGTATTGGAAACATGCAGAATAATAAATAGGGGTGAGCAGATGAAATTTATCCATACAGCTGATTGGCATTTAGGGAAACTAGTTCATGGGGTCTACATGACAGAGAATCAGCGTGAAGTACTTGAGCAATTTGTGGCAGTCGTTGCGGAAGAAAAGCCGGATGCGGTTGTCATTGCAGGGGACCTATATGATCGTTCGGTACCGCCTACCGATGCGGTGGAATTACTCGATGAGATGCTCTTTAAAATGAATGTGGATTTAAAAACACCGGTTGTGGCGATTGCCGGAAACCATGATAGTGCAGAAAGGCTTTCCTTTGGAAGCTCCTGGTATAAGCACAGCCAATTTTATTTATCAGGAAAATTAACAAACAGCTTTACTCCAGTGCGTATAAATGGTGTAAATTTTTATCTTGTTCCCTATGCTGAGCCAGGGGTAGTTCGTCAATTACTTGAGGATGATTCTATCCATTCCCATCAAGAAGCGATGAAAGCACTGATTGGAAAAATGGAGGAAAACCTAAATCCTAATGAGCCCAATGTTTTGGTTGGACATGCCTTTGTATTAGGAGGGCAAACGTCTGATTCTGAGCGGGTCTTATCTGTAGGCGGTTCTGGTTGTGTTGGTGCTGAATTGTTTGAACCCTTTTCTTATACAGCACTTGGTCACTTACACAGTCCGGATGCCATTAACCATAAAAAAGTGAAATATTCAGGTTCGCTCTTAAAATATTCATTCTCGGAAGCCAAACAAAATAAGTCTATTTCAATTATTGAAATGGATGATAAAGGTAATTTTACGCACCGCTACCGCTCGCTTACACCTAAACATGATATGCGTGAATTAGAAGGGCATCTTGATGAATTACTTGACCCTTATTTTTATGAAAAAGAAGCAGTCGACGATTATTTAAAAATCACTTTATTGGATGAAGGAGCCTTAATTGATCCTATTAACAAGTTGCGTCAAGTGTATCCAAATGTCCTCCATCTTGAACGAAAACTGGATATAACCGATTTGAAGAAAAAACAATCATTCACTTCAATCCGAAGTGAGAAAAAGTCAGAGATGGAATTGTTTGAACAATTCTACACAGAAATGACAACCTCAGAATTTTCCCATGATAAAAAAGCAGCAATGATAGAGGTAATTGAAAAAGTGCTAACGGAGGAGGGGGTGAAATGAAACCGTTAAAACTGACGATGCAAGCTTTCGGCCCTTATGCAGGAAACGAAGAAATCGACTTTACGTCACTAGGAAATCGGACGATGTTTGTTATTTCCGGAAAAACCGGTTCCGGAAAAACCACCATATTTGATGCAATCAGTTATGCGATTTATGGAAAGGCGAGTGGAGAAGATCGCAATGGTCCCGATCTCCGCAGCCAGTTTGCCAAAGATGAGTTGTTAACCGAGGTATCTCTAGATTTTTCCCTTCGTAATAAAGCTTATTCCATTACAAGGTCTCCGCAGCAGTTAAAGAAGAAAGACAAAGGTGAAGGCTATACACAAATAGGTGCCAAAGCTGAGCTATATATGTGGACAGAAAATGGCGAAAAGAAACTGCTCGCCTCCAAAATCAGTGATGTTGAGGAAAAAATTAAGGAAATTATGCTGATAGATGCGAATCAATTCCGGCAAATATTAATGATTCCCCAGGGAGAATTCCGTAAACTCCTTACTTCAGATAGTAAGGATAAAGAACTGATTTTACAGCGGCTGTTCCACACTCAAATATATAAAATGGTCGAAGAGAAATTAAAGGCTGAAGCAACTGACTTGAAAAAGTCAGTTGAGGACCAGGTCCAGGCAAGAAATGAACAGATTCGCCGCATTCAAGCACTCACCAATGAAGAACTACGTGAATATTTGGATGCAGATAGTGTGAATGATACGATCATCATGCCACTTCTAAAAACCGAGATTGCGGGTATGAGTAAAGAGTTAGAGCAACTTAACCTACAATTAAAAGCAAAAAGACTAGAAGAGGACAAACTTAAGGGCCAGCTTATTGAAGCAGAGGGACTATTAAAACAGCTGCAAATGCAAGAGGAATTAAAAGGGCAAAAGGCAAGCCTTTTATCTCAAGAAGAAATATTTAACGAAAAAGAAAAGCAGGTCCAACGTGCCCATAAGGCTGCTCTTTTAGCAAAACAAGAAGAATTATGTCACCGTTTAAAGCGCGAAGTTGATCAACTTGACGGAAATCTGAAATCGATACTGACAGAAATTGAGAAATTGAATGGACTTTTACAACAGCATGAACACCATCTTCAAAAGGAGCTTGAACGAGATGAGGAACGCCAGGCAGCCCTTGCTGAAGTGAATCGATTAGTCAATATGAGAGAGGATGTCTATTCATTTGCTGCTTTCTTAAAAGAAACACATAAGAAGGATGCTGAATTAAAAGCAGCGAAACAAAAGCAAAGTCAGTCAGAAACAATCCTTGAACAACTAGACACGCAAATAGCTAACCTTAAAAAGCAAAAGGAAGAGATTGAAAAAGGGAAACTTATCTATTTGGAAAACGAAGGAAAAATAGATAAATTGAAGTCTGAGCTTGATCGTTTTGAAAAATACGAAATGCTGCTGGTTCGTCTTCAAAAAGCCGAGAAAAATTTAAGTTCAATGACTGCGCGCTATGAAAATACTACTGCTAGATATACAGATGCTAGAGCAATGGTTGAACAATTAGAGGGTAAGTGGATGCATGGGCAGGCTGCGATATTAGCCGCTAAGCTTCAATCGGGTGAAGCCTGTCCTGTGTGTGGATCAGAGCACCATCCATCCCCAGCCCGCCAACATGATGACAGTATTCCAACTGAAGAGGAAATAAAGGCAGCGAAGGCTCAAAGGGACAAATGGGAAAAAGAAAAGTCAGCAGATGAAGCTGCCTTTTACCAAAGTCAGTCAACAGAAGCAGCACAAAAGGAAGCTGTAGAGGAAATCATTAGAGAAATACGTTCATTCAGAGCCGATTTTACAGCTGATCAATTAGCTATTATTAAAACTGAGGCCGTTACAGCTAAGAACCGGCTTGTCCAATCTCAAGAAAAGCTTGCGAACCAGATTAAGCAGCATGATAAAGTTAAGATTGAAATTGAAAAAAGAGAAGTTGAAAAAGTAAATGTACAAAATGCGATTCATCAGGTTTCTGTTCTGATCAATGACTTAACAGTACAATTCACTGAAAAAATGACCAATCTTTCACGGATGATGAACGTTATTCCAGAGAATCTTCGTTCAGAAGAGGAATACGAAAAAGCCCTATTGGCTTCTAAAAACCGACACGAAGTGCTGGTGAAACAGTTGGAAGAAGCCCAGCAGCGGTTACAGCAGGTTAAAGAAAAACTGTCAAATGAATCAGCGAGATTACTAGATGCTCAGAACCATCACACGACTAAAAAACAGGAACTCGACGCGGAAAGAGAAATCTTTGTTCATAAACTATCCGAGCAGGGCTTTGAAAAATACGGCACCTATGCTGAATCTAAACGGTCTGAACCAGAAATGAACAGTCTTGAAGCAGCAATCCGCAATTATCGTGAAGAGTTACGTTCGGTTTCTGACCGTTTGAAAGAATTAACGGATCGTTTAATTGACGTGAAAACACCTGATGTTGATGGACTGAAGCTCGAGGTAGAGAAAATTACTAGCGATATCGAGGCTCTTAATCAACAACACACGAATCTATTTGTAAAAAAACGGGATAACGAAGAAATATACAGCCGTGTGGAAAGTTTGAATGAACAAATGAAGGTCCTAGAAGAACGATACAAGTTAATTGGACATCTTTATGAAATCGCCAAAGGCCAAAATAACTTTCGGGTTACCTTTGAACGATACGTTTTGGCATCATTCTTGGATGATATTTTACGAGAAGCAAATGGACGCCTAAGAAAAATGACCTCTGGCCGTTTCCAATTGTTGAGAAAAACAGACCGTTCCAAAGGGAATGCTCAAAGCGGTTTGGAATTGCTTGTCTTTGACCAGTATACAGGTCAGGAACGACATGTCAAAACTTTATCGGGCGGTGAAAGCTTTAAAGCTTCATTATCACTCGCACTCGGTCTGGCTGATGTCGTTCAAAATTATGCCGGCGGGGTATCATTAGAAACAATGTTCATCGATGAAGGTTTTGGTACGTTGGATCCTGAGTCCTTGGATCAGGCAATTGAGGCATTAATGGATATTCAAAGCAGCGGCCGCTTAGTTGGTATTATCTCGCATGTTCCTGAACTGAAAGAACGTATTGACGTCAGACTCGAAGTCAGGGCCGATCAGACGGGAAGTAGAACGGAATTTGTGTTTACAAATTAAGGGATTGGTAGTTTTTTAGGACATCATAGTGCTTTAGAAATGATGGCCGGTTAGAAAGAACGAACAGTGTATATCCTCAAACAAAAAGCAGTGAATTTCATTTACTTGAAAATTTCACTGCTTTTTGCGTTTTATTCAGTATGGCGACATCAACTTATAAAGGCTTAAAATTAGGAAAAGGTTGTTGTGCTTCAGCAAGGGTCGAAAGACTTGTTAATTCGGCCAAGGAACCGATTTTATCCCAAACAGCCATTACTTTAGCGGATTGGTGTGCTTTTTCAATTGCCTCGGTTGACCGCCATTCAGCGATCTCAATGATAGTCCCATCCGCAGCTTGAAGTGTTAATAATTCTCGGCTTGAAATTAACTCTTCCTCTCGGAGGGTTGGGATATGTACTTTAAGGACTTCTTTCAAATCTTCCTCTTTTCCTGGTTTCGGACGATAAAGTGCCATGAAAACTAATGAAGACAAATTCTCACCTCCTTTAATAACATCATACTCATGATAATTCTTTAGCAATTGCACGTCCAGCCTGTCTTCCTGTAAACAAACAGCCGCCGACAAAGGTTCCTTCTAACGAGCGGTAGCCATGAATTCCGCCACCGCCAAAACCTGAAACTTCTCCAGCTGCGTAAAGCCCTGGGACCGGTTTTCCTGTTGCATTAAGGACTCTGCCGGATAAATCGGTTTGCAGGCCGCCTAGGGTTTTCCGGCTGACAATGTTTAACCGAACAGCGATTAAAGGTCCCATTTTTGGATCAAGAATTCTATGCGGGGGTGCAACTCTTATTAATTTGTCTCCAAGATAATTTCTGGCCCCACGCATCGCCGTAATTTGAAGGTCCTTTGTAAATTTATTTTCAATTTCCCGGTCACGAGCAAGAATCTGCCGTTCAATCACATCGAGCGATAACAAATGGTCACTGCTTAGTTTGTTCATGCCATCTACCAGCTCAGGCAGGGTATTCGCAATCACAAAATCCTCGCCTTTATCCATGAAAGCCTTAACCGGTGCTGTAGGGCCAGGTAGGACACGAGCTAACACTTTCTTGATACTTTTTCCTGTTAAATCAGGATTTTGCTCTGAACCTGATAAGGCAAATTCTTTTTCAATTATTTTTTGCGTTAAGATAAACCAGGAATAGTCGTAACCAGATTTCATTATTGCTTCAAGGGTTCCCAGGGTATCAAACCCAGGAAAATTTGGCGCAGGAAAACGCTGTCCTTTGGCATCAAGCCAAATCGAGGAGGGACCAGGCAGGATTCGTATTCCATGGTTAGGCCAGACAGGGTCCCAGTTTTTAATTCCTTCGGTATAATGCCACATTCGGTCGCGGTTGACAATTCGTCCTCCGGCTTTCTCTGTTATTCCAAGCATTCTTCCGTCCACATGTTCAGGCACTCCTGAGATCATCTTTTTCGGTGCATTACCGAGGCGTTCCGGCCAATTTTTTCTGATGAGTTCATGGTTCCCGCCAATCCCGCCGCTTGTTACAGCAACAGCCGATGATTGAAACTCAAATTCTCCTACTACCTCCCGGGAACTTGCTTCTCCCCTGGCTGCAGTACTTGAAACGAGGATATCACCTCTAACCCCACAAATGGCGCCATTTTCCATGACTAATTCATTCACACGATGGCGGGGACGATAATCGACGTGTCCTTCCTTCATTGCTTGTCTAACTCGATCCTCAAACGGCTTGACAAGACTGGGACCTGTTCCCCAGACAATGTGGAAGCGGGGGACCGAATTACCATGACCTTCTGCGGTATAACCGCCACGCTCTGCCCAGCCGACAACCGGGAAAAAACGAACCCCCATTCCTGACAGCCATGCCCGTTTTTCACCTGCGGCAAAATTAACATAAGCTTCTGCCCACTTTTTTCCCCAATAATCCTCGTCATCTTCTCTGTCAAAGCCTGCTGCTCCTAACCAATCTTGCCAGGCAAGTTCTTTGGAGTCCTTGATACCCATTCTTCTTTGTTCGGGAGAATCGATGAGAAATAAACCACCAAATGACCACCAAGCCTGACCGCCGAGAGAGGCTTCGGGTTCTTGATCTAAAAGCAGTACTTTTTTTCCTGCATCTGCAAGTTCAGCCGTTGCCACTAAACCAGCTAAACCTGCACCAACCACAATCACGTCAAATTTCAACTGAATCCCCCCGTTTGATTTAAGAAAATCTCATGTTCTAATCGTAAGTTGAATTATCTGAAAAGTAAATATAATCCAGTATATCATAACTTATATTTTTGTTTGGATGTAATCGAAAAAGAGGTGATGGCGACTGCCCTAAGAAAAAAGTTGGAACTTTTAAACAATTGCTATTTTTCAATAAAAGAATGATATATCCTATTAGTAGATAGAGAAGGG